>JAVVEZ010000002.1:78309-87947 GCA_032250895.1 Pseudomonadales bacterium
GCCACCAGCCCTCCCAGGACGCCACTGAGCACATCACCCATGCCGCCGCTGGCCATTCCCGGGTTGCCGTCAGAGCAGATGCTCAGCTGTGGCCGGAAGCCGGCACGGGCACTGATCAACGTGCCGGCGCCCTTCAGAATACAGACACCACCCCAGCACGCTTGCAGCGTTTGGACGGCCGTGATCCGATCAGCCTGAACCGCCATGCTTTCAATACCCAGCAGTCTGGCAGCTTCACCCGGGTGTGGTGTGAGTACCCACTGACGGTTATCCACATCGGGTTCGAGCAGATCACTGCAGATGCCATGGCTCAGGAGATTGAGGGCATCGGCATCCACGATGATCGGCAGGGGATGTGCGGCTTGGCTTTCCAGCACCTTGGTGAAGACTTCGATGGACCAGGCGGACTGGCCGAGTCCCGGCCCGAGCACAAGCACGCTGGCTCTTTTCAGCAGGGGCACGAGATGGTTGACATCGGCAATGCCGCGGGCCATCAATTCAGGCTGGCGTGCAAGAATGCCATTGATATGATCGGGGTGAGTGGCAATGCTGGTCAGGCCGGCACCAACCCGGGCGGCGGCCTGACCAGCCATCAGGACGGCACCGCCGTAACCGGCATCGCCGCCAATGATCAGCACATGGCCAAAATCCCCCTTGTGCGCCTCACGCTCTCGGGGTAGCAGGCGATGCTTGAGGGCATCATAGCTGGTTGCCCGGGGAATGTCGGGAGCGGCATCTGAGGTAGTCACGTGGTCCACTCGCTATGTTGAAAAAGCCTGTTCAGAAGAGCTGCCGGCTCATTCCGGTCTGGCAACGGAAGCCAGTATCAGCTGGCGGTGTTGCGCTTGCCCAGCGTGATATGCCTTGGCCCTGATGTGGCGACCTGACCGCTGACGCCACGCGGAATCTCCTGAATGGTACCGCCCGAGGCCAGAAAACGAGCCGTTTGCTCTTCAATGGACTGGCTGGTTTCCCGGGGATGAGCGTTGTTTTTCTTGGGCTCGGCTTTTCTGGTATTGGCCATGGTAATCCTTGTTGCGTAGTTTCGATGGTTGTACTGAAAAACATATGCGCGCGTGGATCGCATATGGAGTGAGACCGCCATTATACGTTTTTGGGCAGAACTTTTCATGCTTTCTGTGATTGCGGCCCAGAAAACCAGACCAGAGAGGGTTCAGATGCAGGCCTTGAGTTGGTCTATATTCTTGATTTCATGAGTCTTCTGTATTACCTGAGATTGCCGCTGAGGCATCGTATGGAAATTCGACGAAGTAATAAAGCAGACAGAAAAAGGGCAGCTGATGACCGCCCTTTTTCTGTAGTAGAACACCAGAGCTTACAAAGGGCTCATGCACAGTGGGCCATCATCAACCTGGAATGGGCCGCCCATAATACCCTGGAATAGCCAGACGTGCTCTTTAGGCCTTGATCTGTGTCGCAGTCTATTTGGATGGCGTAGCTGCTTGCGTTAAATTCGAAAAAAATAGAAGAAAAACTATAGTGCTGGTCTTCCAGGTACAGTTGGAGTTTTTATTTTCCATAAGTGTCATCCTTGTCGTTATTTTGGTGATAGTTAATTGTTATCGTTGCCACTCTTTTTGAAGTGTGGAGCAAATTTCTGCGAACCGTTCAACCAATTCCGGCATCATGCCCTTGTCCCTGGCCAGACTTAGGACATCGATGGTGGAGTGCTTGGAATTCCTGCGTAGATTCTCATCGGCCCAGGACATCAGCATCTCGTAGTTCTTCGTGCCCAAGGTCTCGGATATGTTGCTTTCGAAAAAACCGTTGGTCAGAAATCTGTTTTCTGATTCCCGTGATTCAACGGTACTGGAAAAATCATCAAAGTTAAAAAACGCCGCGTTTCGAACTCTTGCCGCAGTACAGGCATCAAGCATTGTTTCTTTCCCCAGTTCTTCATTTAACGCTTTGTACTGAGTCAATTGTCCCAAGAGTTCGGGGCTGTCAATCTCGTCTTCAATCCCTATGACGCTGTTGAGGAACAGGGTGGGCTGCAGGCCCGAGGTGCCGGCAATGTCCAGTAGATATTCGGCCATCAGCCTGTAAACGGTCTCATCCGGTATCAGCTGCGGGGTCTCTTCGCCGTCTATCCAGGTAGTGTAGTCCTCGATGGCAAGGGCAGTATCCGCATTGTCAGCCGCAAAGCTTTCCGACAGTGGCAATGCCGATAACAGGCCAATAAAAATTAGTTTCAAACTCTTATCCATAATGGTTTCGTCCTGTATTTTTTTATATTCCCCCCCATTTTAATTGTCAACGAATTATCCGGATTTTTTTCACCGCGACGTGCTGGCCAGGTGCAGTGCCAGGCCGGCAAAGACCAGGGCGGTGCTGCGGTTCAGCAGCAGGCGGATCCGCGGGGAACGTTGCAGGGGCCGGGCCAGCCAGGCGGCGAGGGTGGCTATGCCGGAAAAGACCAGCAGGGCCACCACAATAAAGATCAGGCCGAGCAGCAGCAGTTGCAATGGCAGGGCACCGGCGGCGGGATCGGCAAACTGCGGCAGGAAGGCCAGGAAGAAGATCGCCACCTTGGGATTGGTCAGATTCATGATCACACCGCGCCGGTACAGTGCGCCGGCGCTCAGCGCCGGACTCTGGCTCAGGGCCAGGATCGGGATGGAGGCCCGCCATGCCTGCCAGGCCAGATACAAGAGGTAGGCGGCGCCGACCAGCTTGAGCAGGGTAAAGGCCGTCAGGCTGACCAGGAAAATGGCTGCCACGCCAAGGGCGACGGCCGTGGTGTGCAGCACCAGACCGCTGCACAGTCCCAGCGTGATCAGCAGCCCTGCCCGGCGTCCATGCAGGGCAGCCTGGGTCAATACGAAGAGATTGTCCGGCCCCGGTGCCAGCGCCAGGATGGCCGAGGCTCCCGCAAAGGCGATCAGGGTCTCGGCATTCACGTTTATTGGCTGATCACGTTGAGCAATGCCGCCTGGCCCCTGGCATTGGCCGCCAGCGCCCGCTGCAGGGCCGCCGGCAGTTGCGCCGGGTCGTCGACCTTTTCGCCATGGCCGCCGCAGGCGATCATGATCTCATGGTATTGCGGGGAATCCCCCAGCGACACCAGGGGCATCAGCTCCTCCCGGGAGGCCAGGCCGTCGGGATACATGCCCAGCGTGGAACGGTGTACGGCATTCCAGCGGGCATTGTTCATGACCAGGGTGGTGGTTGGCAGCCCGCGCATTTTGGCGGCGTGATGGGTCGCGGTGGGGCAGCCGAACATATAGGAACCGTCACCGACTATCAGGATCACGTTCTGATCCGGAGCGCCCAGCCTGGCACCGATGGAGGCGCCCAGACCAAAGCCGAGGCCGCCGGCCAGGCTGCTGGAAAAATAAGTGCGCGGTTTTTCCAGGTCGAGGAAATCCATGGGTGCGCCCATTTCATTGACAAGGATGGTGTCCGCGCTTTTGGCCTGATTCACACAATGGGCGACCCAGGCCGGATGAATGGGGGCACTGTTGGCCACACTGGCCACCAGGGCATTGAGTTTGGCTCTGCGCTGCGCACTGAGGCCGGCAATGACCTGCTTGCGGGCCGCCACCCTGGCCGTACTGGCGCCGGCCATCGCCTTGAGCAGCATCGCCAGTGCCTGCGAGGACGAGCCGGCAATGGCCAGATCCATTTCAAAGCCGCGCACCGGATAGTTGGCAAAAAAGGGATCGGGCGAGATGTGGATCAGCTTGGCATCCGCAGGCGGCTTGACCATGCTGGGCCACCAGGGCACCTCACAATCAATGACGAGCACGACATCGGCGCGGGCAATCGCCTCCTCGGGGTGAATGCCCAGAAACATCGGGTGCCTGCTGGGAATATTGACGTCCCTGGCGCCCGGTTCCCCCGGCAGGGCCACAGCGATACCAAAGTCCCCGGCGAGCCGGGACAACCGTTCCACATTGGCCGGGTCGCGGCCGCTGCTGGCGGTGATGATGAGGGGGAATTCGGCATTGGCGAGCATCTGCGCCGCCTCTTCGATGGCTGCCGCCGAGGGTGTGGCGGGCAGGGCGCCGAGTCCGCGTTGCCGCTGTGGGGCCACGCCTTGATCGGTGATATCGCCCAGCACTTCGCGGGGCATGCAAAGATAGACCGGCCCCCGGGGTTCGGTCATCGCGATGTCGAGGGCGCGGCCGACAATGGCCTCCGGCGGCTGGCCGGGGCGCAATTCATAGTCCCATTTCACGAATTCGCGCACCAGACCGCCCTGGTCGAAACTGTCCTGACCCCAGTGGATACTGCCATTGCGCGAGCCGATATGGCCGGTTTCGGTGCTGGGGGTACGTCCTGCGGTCAGCAGGATAGGGGCATTGTCCCGGGCCGCATTCATCAATCCGCACAGGGCGTTGGCCGTGCCGACGGTGACATGAACCATCACGGCGGCGGGTTTGCCGGTTGCCAGAAAATAACCATGGGCCATCGCTATGGCGACATTTTCGTGCGGCACGGTGATGAATTCCGGTGTCGGCCGACCGGCCTTGCGGGCTGCCACCAGGGCCTCGATGATGGGTGCAAAATCGGTTCCGGCATTGGCGAACACATGGTCGATACCCCGATCGAGCAGGGCTTGCAGGTAGTTAGTGGCAACAGAGCGGTTTCCGCTGGGGAGAGTCATGTTTTTTTCCTGTGCAGGGAGGGTTTCACAAAATGGGTGATTACCGGAATCGTATCGGTCAGCAGCAGCAATTTGATCTGATGTTGCAGCTGGGCATCCTGGGTGCTGATTCTCTCATGCTGACGCAGATGGTCAAGCCAGGTGTAGACCATGAAAAACTCCAGATAACTGTCGTGGCCGCTGGTGTCCTGCATAAGCTGCCATTCGAAGGCGCCATCGCGCTTCCGGGCCTTGCCCAACTGCTGCATCAGCGTCAGAAACTCGGGGACATGGCTGCTGTTTACCTGATAGCGGATGCTGATCATGACCGGCCCCTGTTCGGGGCTGACGGGAATCAGCGGAGTGGGTGTTTTCCAGTGTCCCGAAGGGGTATGGTCCAGCTTGTCATTGCCGCTGAGCGGCCAGCGACGCGTGAACAGGGCGGCGATGATGAGGCAGACCGAGGCCGTTATCATGGCCGTGGGAAGGTCCGTGAACTTGGCAATATTGCCCCAGACGAAAGGCCCGATTGCCAATGAGCCCATGAAAAAGGTCAAAAAGACCGATATTCCCCGCGACCTCACCCAGTTGGGCAGCGCGGTCTGGGCCGATACCTGGGAGCCTGTCATCACGGTGATCCAGGCAGCACCGCAAACACTCAGGCTCAGCAATGCCAGCGCCAGCACATGCACGGTGGCAGTGATTATCATGGCGATGGCGAAGATTATCGAAGCATAGGTGATCAACTGGTCGTTGCTGAAGCGGGCGCGAACTTTCGGCATCAACAGGGCGCTGGCAATGGCCCCCACGCTGATGGCGGCAAACAGGGCGCTGTAGGTTTGCGGGCCGCCGTGCAGCAATTCCTTGGCGATCAGGGGCAGCAAGGCCCACATGACGCTGGCGAAGAAAAAGAAGCCCACCCCCCGGAAGATGGTCGCTTGCAGTGCCGGTGAATGGCGGGCATAACGCAGGCCGGTCTTGATGGCGGGGAAAAACCCTTCGGGCGGCAATTTCGTGTCCAGTGGTGCCCGTTTCCATTTGGCCAGCACCGTGATGATAAAAATGAAGGTGGCGGCATTGCACAGAAAGACAGCGCCACTGCCGGAGGCGGCGATGATCACCCCGGCAATCAGTGAGCCGATGACCCGGGAGACGTTCATGCCCATGGTATTGAGCGCTATGGCGCCGCCCAGTTCGGCACGCGGCACCACTTCCGGAATGATGGCCTGCCAGGCCGGCATGATCATCGCGAAACCAATCCCCAGCAAAAAGGTAAGCCCCAGCAGGCTCCATTCATCGACATGGCCGGTGACCGTCAGCAAGCCCAGGCCCAGCGCGGTCAGGCCCATGACGATGTTGCCGCTCATCAGATACAGGCGACGGTCGAGGATGTCGGACAGGGCGCCAGATGGCAGCAGAATAAAAAAGGCAGGCAGAGAGGTGGCTGTCTGCACCAGGGCGACCATGATCGGGGACGTGGTCAGCGTGACCATCAGCCAGCCGGCACCGACATCATGCATCCAGGAGCCGATATTGGACACCAGAGTCGCCAGCCACAGGTAACGGAAGGTCCTTAGCCTGAGCGGACTCCAGGGCGAACTATGAGAGCTGGCGGTCGTTTGAGACATGTCGGGTCCTGAATCCAAAATGCGATTATAAGGATGCTTCAGTGGTGCCTGTGAGCAGGCGCTATCATCATTGGAATTGCTACAGAGAACCGGAAGACAGGGGACTCCTTGCAGGAAGCCGGGGCTTGGTGTTTCAATGCGGACCGGATTTTACGCCGCTTGTCCGGACATATCCACCAGCGAGATTTCTCTGCCGGCAGAAAGCACGAAAAGCTAGTGACAAAACACTTTTTTGGGTATGATGACGCCCTCCAAGTTTACTGCGCCCGTAGCTCAGCTGGATAGAGTAACTGGCTTCGAACCAGTTGGTCGGGAGTTCGAATCTCTCCGGGCGCGCCAATTTGCTGTTGGACTGTTTGAAGTCCGCCAACACCTTGAATGGTAAGGCGAGGGCAGCGGACGGCCGCAGTTGGCGTTCTCTCGCTGATCTCGATTTCCCACTCGCCTCGCTACGAACACCTGAGTCCGACAAGCTCCAAGGAACTGCTCGGCGTTGCTGGATGCAGGTCTTCTGCGCGGGGATGAACGATCCTGTTCCGGCCAGCCGATGTGCTGGATCAAGCACGGCCCGCTGTTCCGGCTTGGTAATCGGTATCGTCCGGGTACGCCAATCCGTTAGTTCATTCGATTCGATTCTCACGCGCGTCGCGTTGCTGTTCCCAGCGGACTCAGTTCAATTGCGTATCTCGGCACGAACACGCGGTCCAGGACACGGGCTCCCTGGATGCGATCGACGCGATACATCTTGATGTGGCCATCCTGCGCATCGAACCCCGCAAGTGAAATTTCGCCAGCCTGGCTACGTCGCAGAGAATACGGTTCGATTGTGGGTCGCCGTGGCTGGCCGTCGAGTCGAACGTAATTCAGTTCGACCAGCAGTCTGCTTTGCGCCGCGAAGCGAATCCGCTCCATGATGGAGGCGTTCGGGATTAAGCCGACCAAGCCTCCGAATCGCGGACGCAGGATTTCCGTGCCTGCATCAACCGGTGCGGGCGTCAGCACGGGTCGCGTGGCACCGGATTCCAGCCAGGCGAAAACCGCCGGAAGCTCGCTCCAGAACGAGTCGAACGGCGGAAGTTGGGGAAGCTGATGAGCAAGCATCCCTTTCCAGGTCGCAACGACGATCTCCTGCCCCACGCGCACGACATCGAGCGTCACGAGCCCGATTTCTTTGAACTCGCACTTGCGCGCAAGAATTTCGCGTACACGACCCGGCGCATGTTCGTACTCGCTGTTGCGGTGCAGATGGACGACGTCGTATAGATCGCGAGCGCGTGTTCGCTCGCCGAGCGCCCGGAGCTTCTCTGCGAAAACTTCCTCATAGGAGTAGCACAACGCAGTGAAGCCGCCCTCTGGCTCATCGGAGTACGGGTGGCTCACCTGGCGCCGGACGGCTTCATCCACGAGGATTTCGTCGGTCGTCAGGTCCAGCTTCACTGCCGGAAAATTATTGCCAGTTTGAAATTGACTCCGATAGTACAGTCGCCCTTGGCCAGAGGTCTTGCCTCGGGGGTTTTGATACAGTTCGAAGCGTGTTCGATCCGCCCGGAGTTCCAGGCCGGACTCGTCATAAATCGATTGAGCGATCTCGCGGAACGTTTCCTGGAGGAACGTTTCGTCCAAATGGCCTTCGTTTCTCAGCGTGAAGTCGAGGTCTTCCGAGAATCGGTAGGTTTCGAAGTAACACTTCTTGAGGCAGGTGCCGCCTTTGAAGACCCAGCCATCCTGCAAGGTGGCCTGTTGGTAGATTCCACGGAGAATCCATCCGAGCACGTAGTCTTTTTCGACCACGGGAGCGGCCAGCCCTGTGGCGTCGGCAAGCGCCAGAAGTTCGTCGCGATTAACCACTCGCCAGCATCCGGTCGAGCGCCTTCGGCAATCTGAGCTGCCACCGTTTCGACACCCGCGGTGATTTGATCGCCGGATCGAGCTTCGCAAGGCCGAGTGTCACGCGCGCGGCGCATGCGTCCTGTAAGCCTTGCGGCCCGCCGAGTGCTTCTGTGATGTAGCCCATTCGTTTGAATGTGGCAGCTCGGCCGAGTCGCCTTGCGTAGTCCAGCAGACGCTCCGCATTCGCGTCTTCTCGTCTCAGGTAGGCCGAAAAACACTGGCTCACGTGCTGAATGCCACCACCAAGCGCCGGGTCCGCGAACATATCCACGAGCGTCTTGTGGATATCGGAAACCAGCACGCGGGTCCCTTCTCGCCAAACGATCGTGGTTCCGAAAAACTGTAGCTCGGGAACATGGCGGGCACGAATTTCAATCTCGGCGACACGGGTCTGGGTTCGCTTCAGGGCATCTGTCGTGCAAACGAGCAATGTCGTGAACACTTGTTCCGTCAGATCCCAATGTTCCGCGGCGCTCCAGCCCCCGACATAGGCGTGGCGGAACACTGCGGGCACCAGAACCCATGGGTCCGCTACAACGCTTTTCTGGAGAAACGCTGAGGGAGGCACAATTGCATAGACGCCGCGCTTGACTCGGCGGACCAACCCCTGCTTGTGCCAGCGTGCGAGCTGTTTGGCGGCCCGAGTCGTGTCCCAGCCCAACGCCGTGGCCGCTTCGCTCGTAGTGATCAGCGGGCGTGCCCGCGCGGCGACTCGCGCCAGTAGTGCGCGACCGCTCTGCTCAGAAGGGTGTGTGATATCAGCCATAATGCGCATTATGGTGGAATTACTGTAGTCAGACAACACCCAACCAAATGCGGAGGAGTGCCGTCTACGGAGCCGGTACGAACCCTGATGCGAATCCAGCTAAGCCGTGCAAATACTTATCCCATTCCTCCAGGGTTGCGAAGAGGTGTTCGATGCGGAAGGAATTCGAAGTTTGTCCTCCCGGGCGCGCCAATTAGCTGTTGGACTGTTTGAAGTCCGCCAACACCTTGAATGGCAAAGCGAAGGCAGTTCGTCTTCAAACTCGCTGGCGCGTTCGGGGTTATCGAGAGCGATGAAGTCCGTTATCTCGATGAGATCCGTCTCCGCCCGACGCGACAGCCGGACGCGCATTACTTGTTCGGCACCGCGCGTGCTCGCCGCCGAGCACGGTTTTTGGCTACGACTTCTTCAATCGTACCGGCATCTTCACTGTCGATCCCTTCCTGGATTGCAACCTTGAGTTCCGCGTGACGAATCTGGCGCAGTTTCGTCTCGTCCTCGAGCAGCCTTAACCCGGCGCGTACGACCTCGCTGACATTGTTGAAACGTCCTGATTCAAGCTGTTCCTTAATGAACTCCTCGAAGTGATTACCGAGAGCTACGCTGGTAGGCATGGCTGATATCCACTAACTATTAATAATAGATATGGATTGTACGCGCTCATCGTTGAACTACAAGCCCCTCTTTTTGCTAGGAGTCTGCGCACTGCGGGAACGCCATCAGGCGTGGGGCGAGGTCAAGTGGA
>JAVVEZ010000147.1:0-3942 GCA_032250895.1 Pseudomonadales bacterium
CTGGATGACAGCGCGGCGATTGATTTCAGAATCAGCCAGACGGCTTCCGCACGCATTGCGGCCATCGGCGAGCGTTTCAGCGTCGATGTGCTGGTTGAGAATATCACGGCGCAGACGCGGCGTGATGTGCTTGCAGATTTTCATTTCGTGCTGGAAAACACCGCCCTGGTCTCGGCGCCCTCAAACTGTGCGGAAGTGCAAAGCAGTGCGCAAACGCCGGTATTGCGCTGTGCCATGGGAACCTTCGGACCGGGACAGAAAAAAAGCCTGCATTATGTCGTGGCAAGCAATGCCGATTCCCACCCCTTGATTTTCAGTACGGCCGTGGCCGGAAACAGCCGCAATGATCTGATTCTGGAAGTATACCGGGATGTCGAGACCGACAGCGACGGCGACGGTATCAGCGACTTCAATGAAAAACTGCTGGGTTCGGATCCGAACGCCGGACGTTCGATCAGAGGCCTGGAAAACACCGTGATCGACGTCATGACCGTGGTCACACCCGATGCTGCCGCGCTGTATGAAGACGGCCTGCAAACCCGGATAAACCAGTTGTTCAGTGTTGCCAATCGCATCTATCGGGACAGCGGGGTGGCAATCAGCCTGCGACCGGTGGCATTGGTGCCTGCCGACTATGAGCCTGCCCGAGAGCTTGCGCTGGACCTGGATCGCCTTACCTTCAAGAGCGATCCCGCGTTTGCCGACATCGACCGCCTGCGGACGATCGCCGGCGCCGATATGGTGGTCTTGTTCAGAGTCAGCGGTGAGGATGCCGGGCTTTGTGGCCTGGCCCATCTTGGCGGTCAGGAAACCCACGGGGATTTTTCGGCAGCCTATCAGAAGGAATTTGCCTATTCCGTGATCAATATTGACTGCGTGGATGACAGTGTCCTGGCTCATGAACTGGGGCACAACATGGGCCTGGCGCATTCCCGGCGGGAACCCGGCGTGGGGGGAACTTTTCCACATGCCACCGGTTATGGCGTGGATGGCCGCTTTTCCACGGTAATGGCAAATCCGGGTGATTTCACCGGCGCCAGCCGGGTCTTCCGCTTCTCCAACCCGCAACGGGTATGCCGTGGCTTCCTCTGTGGTGTTCAGCGCGAGGATGCGGTCAGGGGCGCTGACGCCGCCGCCACCCTGAACCTGGTCAGACACCAGATCGCTGCCTATTTTCGGTCACGGGAAGAGCGCCTGACTGATCTTGGCGTGATCTCAAGCAAGTCTGAGCTGTCGTCTGCACGCATTCTGGCTGGAGCAACGGCAGATGAGGGGCTCACCTATGGCAGGCGCTTTGCGGCGAATACTGGCGTCAGGATAGCGGCCTTGATAAATCCCGCGATCGAACATCAGGGCCTGCCTGCCACGCTGCATGTATTGGCAAGTCTGGGCGGTGAGAGCTTCTTCCAGTTAAATGAGGCCGGGGAACTGATCCCCTGGGATGGCGATTTCACAAATCTGGCGTCATCCGGCACGGTCGGGGCCCTGGCACCCGCGCAGGAACTCGTGGCGTTTGAGCATTTTCTGGCTGATGAGCATGGGCTGGCCGGTCAGACGCTGGATATCTTTTTTGCCTACCGCCTGCTGGATTCAGCGGACACCGGGCCTGGTGAGCTGGTCTATTCCACTCGTTCGCTCTCCCTGCAGTTTGACCTGAATTAATACGGGCTTAATAATCTGGCCTTAAACTTGGACGTCTCTGCACGGACGAGAATACCCATGAAGAAACTGCCTTTGCTATTGCCAATGATCCTTGTGGCTGTTTCCGCACTTGCCGAGGCAGCCGATGCCGCCAAGGTGGTCATTGCGCACCGGGGCGCCAGTGGTTATCTGCCGGAGCACACCCTGGAAGCAAAGGTGCTGGCCTATGCGCAGGGTGCCGATTATATTGAACAGGACATCGGCATGACCCGTGACGATGCCCTGGTCGTGCTGCATGATGACTATCTGGAAAGGGTCAGCGATGTCCGGCAGCAATTTCCAGGCAGGGCCCGGGCCGATGGCCATTTCTATATCGTGGATTTCACGCTGGCCGAAATCAGACAGTTGCAGGTGAGCGAGGCCTTTGTGTCCACCCCTGAGGGCGACAGGGCGGTGTTTCCCGGACGTTTCCCACTGTGGCATTCGAATTTCCGGATTCATACCCTGGCCGAAGAACTGGAACTGATACAGGGGCTCAACCAGAGCACCGGCAGGCAGGTCGGTATCTACCCGGAGATAAAATCACCCTGGTTTTACCGGAATGAGGGCAAGGACATCAGCCTGGCGGTTCTCACCACACTCAGGCATTACGGGTATCAGGACAGCCAGGACAAGGTTTTTCTGCAAAGTTTTGACTTTGACGAGTTGAAAAGGCTGCACGAAGAACTGCTGCCGAGCCTGGGAATGACGATTCCGCTGGTACAGCTGATTGCGGAAAACGACTGGCATGAAACCTATACCCGGACGCCGGAGGGCAATCTGACACCTTATGACTATGGCTGGATGCACAGCGCCGAAGGGATGCGGCAGCTGGCCCGCTATGTCGAGGGCGTAGGGCCGGCCTACGCCATGCTGATCGGGGCGGAATCCACCCCGGATGACATCCAGGATACGGGTCTGGTCGGCTTTGCGCATGCCGCAGGACTGCTGGTCCATCCCTATACCCTGCGTCTGGACGCAGGCCAGCTGCCGGCCTACGCCCGATCCTTCGAGGAACTGCTGGCCCTACTCTATGTCAGGCTCGATGCAGACGGTGTGTTCACTGATTTCCCGGACCGGGCAGTTGCGTTCGTCAAGGGCCTATAGGTAAGCTCCGGGAATCCACTTTGACTAGCGGTATCGTATCGCCGAGTTATTGTCAAATCTGGTGTTCACAGATTCTTTAAGCAACGTTCCTGATTGATTTGGTCACCTCAATGCCATCCCTGAATGTTACTCCTGTTATGACCTTCGCCAGGTAATCAAAACCACGCAGGCGACGCCAATTCTTTTCGGCACACTCGCCCAACTTGAAGATCATGTGCAGCATGCCATCACGGCTCAAGCAACCCTTCGAGCGCTTCGTACGATGACGAATGGTGCCAAAGGACGATTCAATCGGATTCGTCGTCCGCAGACTTTGCCAGTGCCGGGCCGGGAAGTCGTAAAATGCCAGCAACTCGTCCCTGTCCTTCTGCAGGCATTGAGTTGCCTTCGGGTATTTCGGCTCATACATCGCCACAAAGTGATCAAAGGCCGTCTCCGCATCCTGCCGGGTCTCCGCTTGCCAGATCTCATGCAAAGCCTGCTTCATCTTCGCCTGCACTGGCTTCGGCGCGTAATTGAGTACATTGCCGGTCTTGTGCATCCAGCACCGCTGCTGCCGGGTGTGGCCAGGGCCGCCCAGAACCCCATCGCGCCATCACCAACTGCCAGCTAGGGCGCTTTCCATCTCGCCGGTGGATATCCCTTTCAGGTACAGCCATGGCAGTGCCGCCTCCCCTGCCATTGCGGACAACGGCTACACGGCCATCTGACAGCCGCCGGCCCTCAAAGCCGGCCATGAACTCACTCAATTCTGCTTCCACGGCCTGTTCAATCAGCTGCTTGGCCCCTTGCCGAAGCATCTCTGTCAAGCTGTCCGGATTCGTCTCTCGACCTGCAAACCCAACAACGTTACTCTTGCTCATAGCGGTGTATCTCCTGTGTGTTGATTGACTTGTTTGGCGACAACAAATCAACCAGATACACCGCTACTTTTCAATTCCTCTGAACACCAGATTCAGTTATAACTCGGAACTACATTCGTCACCAGGAAGCAGAAGATCGACGAATCGAGCAGATGAAATTGGTATAAGTCCCCTTTAGGGGGCTCAAGGAACCGCAGGTTCCGTAATTGCCGCTTTGAGCGGCTCACAAGACTAAAGCGTAAGCGGTCGGCGAACGACACCTTGATGAAAGTTTAGCTTACCACTACCTTTC
>JAVVEZ010000054.1:0-22982 GCA_032250895.1 Pseudomonadales bacterium
CTAGGAGCCTGTCGGACTCAGGCTCCATAGGCAGGCCAGAGTTATTCAGAGCTTCCCTGGAATCTCCAAGGCTTTCCTCAGGGCAGATCTGTTGGCAGATTGGCAATACCATTGGGAACATGCCCTGTTGCCACATGTTCGCGTGTGGATTCGCAATGACCCTGCTGGTCATCGAAGAACACATCGGCGTTATAGGCCTTGAGAAAGGCCCCCTTGTCCTCTCCGCCAAGGAACAGGGACTCATCGATTTTGATATCCCAGGCTCTCAGTGTGCGTACCACGCGTTCATGTGCAGGCGCCGCCCGTGCGGTGACCAGGCAGGTGCGAATGGGCGACGAGTCGGCTGAAAATTTGCCCTGCAATGCCTGCAGGGCAGCCAGGAAGGGCTTGAAGGGCCCCCCAGACAGCGGTTGTTTGGCGGAAGCGCGTTCACTGCGGGTGAATTCATCCAGGCCACGTGCCTTGTAGATTCTTTCCGCTTCATCGGAAAACAGCACGGCATCGCCATCAAAGGCAAAACGCAGTTTTTCGTCTTCTGTATTGGCCTGCTTCGACGGCATGATGGTCGCCGCCGCGATACCATTTTCCAGAGCCAGCCGGACATCGCTGCCATTGGTCGACAGAAACAGATGGCAGTTAAAGGCTGAAATATACCGATAGGGGCTCGAGCCGCCGCAGAAAGCAGCCTTGCTGATGGCCAATTGATGATGCTCGATGGAATTGAACACCCGCAACCCGGTGTCGGCGGTATTTCTTGACAGCAGAATCACCTCCACACTGTGGGTTCCCAGCATGGTATTGATATTGAGGAGCTTCTTGACCAGGCTGAAGGCATCACCCGGAGTCAGGGGCTCGTCCTCCCGGTCAATCTGATATTGCCGGTAAGCATCGATCCCCTCCTCCTCGTAGACCCTGTGACTGGCGTCCAGATCAAACAAAGCCCTGGAAGAAATCGCGATGATCAGCTTGTCTGTGCTTGAGGGTGGCATGGGTATTCCTGTCTCTGGGACGGCCATTCTATCTTATTTCCGGTATCGGAGCGCTTAAGCCCAAACCACCAGAGCCGCAGTAGCCTCCAGGATTCTTCGCCAGATACTGCTGGTGAAAGGCTTCGGCGTAGTAAAAGCGGGAATTTGGCAGAATTTCAGTGGTAATCGCACCGAAACCGGCATTGGCAAGTTCTTGTCCGTAGGACTGTCTCGACGCCTCGGCCAGAATCCTTTGAGCGTCATTACAAGTAAAAATAGAAGAGCGATACTGGGTACCGTGGTCATTCCCCTGCCGCATTCCCTGTGTGGGGTCATGGGATTCCCAGAATACTTTCAACAAGTCTCCATAGCTGACGAGCTCAGGGTCGTAGATCACGAGCACGACTTCGTTATGCCCGGTCATGCCACTGCACACTTCTTCATAACTGGGATTTTCAGTGAAGCCGCCGGCGTAGCCCACAGCCGTACTGAAGACGTCCGGTGTTTCCCAGAAGCGCTTCTCCGCCCCCCAGAAGCAACCCAGCCCGAATACCGCCTTTTCCAAGCCGGCAGGAAAGGGTTCCCGCAAAGGCTTGCCATTGACAAAATGAGCCTCGGGTACGGCCATCTCCTCTTGGCGGCCTGGCAGAGCTTCGTGGCGGGCGGGCAAGGTGGCCTTTTTAAGAAAATACATACAAATATCCAAATAAATAACGGTTTCAGAGTTATTCTGGCGCGTCCTTGACATCTTAGTTTGCAGTGGATTGATTGAAAAGGTCCGGGGGCTCCTTTATGCTTGCTGGCTTGGCGGCTGTCTGTATACAGCAAGAGGGAGAATAAGGATGTATCTGGCGTTTTTCGGGATGCGGGAGTTGCCTTTTACGCTGATCCCGAATACGGATTTCTTTCTTGAACTGGATGGCCAGCACCAGGCCTTGCAGCTTATTCATCATGCGCTCGAAAGCGGCGAAGCCTTTATCAAGATTACTGGCGAAGTCGGTACGGGCAAGACCTTGCTGTGCAGACGCCTGCTCGACACCCTCGATGACAGCTTTGTCACTGCCTATATTCCCAACCCCTTCCTGACACCGGATGGCCTGATGCTGGCTCTGGCCGATGAACTGGACCTGGATGTACAGCGAGAACGCGGACGTCATCACATCCTGAACCAGATCAATGACAAACTTATCGAGATCAGGGAATCCGGCAGGCAGGTGATCTTTTTGCTGGATGAGGCCCAGGCACTGCCTGAAGACAGTCTCGAGGCCCTGGGCCTGCTGACCAAGCTGGAGACAGAGTCCAAAAAACGTTTGCAGGTGGTGCTTTTCGGACAAGCGGAACTGAATGATCTTCTGGCCCGCGATTCGCTCCGGCAATTGCAAGAGCGTGTCACCTTTTCGTATACTCTGCCGGTCCTCAGTGAAGACGACGTTCCCCGTTATATCAATCATCGCCTCTCCAGGGCCGGCTTCCCGGGCGTCAATCTTTTCAGCCCCCAGGCAATACAGCTGTTGGGAAAATCCAGCCAGGGCATCCCCCGGCGGATCAACATCCTCGCTCACAAGGCTCTTTTGCTTGCCTTTGCCCGTGGAGATACCCAGGTCAGCCATCTGCATGTACGTCGTGCCCTGGAAGATAGCGAAGACAAGCGTATCGACAGGCACCTTGCCAGGATTCGCGGGAAGCCCATCTGGATTTATTTGCTGTTGACGGCCGTTTTGAGCTGTGCGCTGACCTTGCTGCTGGTATATCTTTTTACTTCAATGCCATGACAAGCCTGAGCTGCCAGGCTTGCACTGTGCCGACAGGACACTACATTGCTCGATGAATAATCAATTGTCGGAATTCGTGGATGTAAACCCTTATCGGGAGATCATCGAGGGAATAAAAAACACCCTTGCCCTTGAGGAGGGCGTGATAAAACTCATTGGTGATCGCGCGACCGGAAAAACACAGCTTTGCCGGATACTTGCCGGGGAATTGGCAACCCTGGGCCATGCCGTCCTGTTGTATGCCAAGCCACCAGCATCGACAGAAGCCCTGCAGGCATACATTCTGAAACAACTGGGGATCCGGGCGGAAGGCAACTTTACCAGGGTGCTGAGCGACTATTTGTTGATACGGCGAAAATCCGTCTCTGCTCTGGTGATGATTTTCGATGATGCCGAGCAGATTGACAATGAAACCTTCATGTCTATCCGGATGCTCGGCAATATTCAGGACGATGCCCGCAAGCTGGTCAGAATCGTGTTGTGTGGCACCCGGGAACTTCAGCACAAACTGGAGACATCGGCTCTGCGCTCACTGGCCCAGTCTTTGAGTCAAGGCTTTCTTCTTGAAGCCATGAACCGGAAAGAATTTTCCGACTTCTGCCAGGGTTTTCTGGCGACCCGAAATATGTCCAGGCTCATCGTGGACGCCGAGGCAAATGCCAGCCTCCATCGTCTGAGTGAAGGCAGGCCGGGAAAAGCAACGCGTTTATTGCAGGCCATGCTGGATGAGCAGGATGTACCCAGTCCCATCGGCAAACGATTCATCCGGCAGATGCTAAGCAAATATCAGCACCTGCCTGAATCGCCCCTCGTCACATCACGGGGCTTGCGCTGGCAAGGCACAGCCTTGATAGGGGCTGCTGGCCTGTTCACAGCCGCCTTCTGGTTGCTGAACAGCGAGGAGGAACCCGTGACCGCCGCAGTGCCGCGGATCATCCCTCCGTCTGCTGACGAAGTCTCCGTGGCATCATTGAGGATGCCCGCGTCAAATCCGGCCCTGGTCGATGCTGTTGATGGAGAGGCCGAAGCAGAACGTTCTGATGCCCTTTCAGCGTTGACAGCGCCCGCCAGCATCAATGATACGGATACGGCCCGCGTCAGCGATACAGCCAGCGTTAGCGATGCGACCAGCGTCAGCGATGATACGGATACGGCCCGCGTCAGCGATACAGCCAGCGTTAGCGATGCGACCAGCGTCAGCGATGATACGGATACGGCTCGCGTCAGTGGTACAGCCGGCGTTGACGATACGACCAGCATCAGCGTTGGAAGAGACACTGACGCGGCGGCGGATGAAAGCCTGAACGTCGTTGCAGGCGCAGTATCTTCAGAGCTTGTGAACGAAGAAGGGGTGGCGCCCTCCCCTGACAGTGCCACCCTTGTTCCCGAGCATGAGTTTGCAGCAAACGGGATTTCAGAAAATGCAGATTCTGAAAATGCGGCGACAGAACAGGGGCTTGCCCTGAATGGCAGCGCGGAACCAAGCGCCGAAGCCATTCAGGAACCTGCCGGGATGGCTCTGTATGACAGTTTGCAAAACGTCATCCGGCAATGGAGCAACAGTTGGCAGCAGCAGAATCTCGAGGCTTACTTTTCCTATTACCATGCTGACTTCTCACCACTTTACGATGACTCTGTCGCGGCATGGCATGCGAACCGTGAAACCCGGATTTCCCGCGCCAGTGCCATCAGTATCAGCTTTGACCGTTTTGAAATTGTCCGGTCCGGGGAAAACGAGGCCACGGTCAGGTTCTGGATGTCCTATGCCACCTCTTCCTATGCAGATGAAACCTGGAAAGAATTGCAGCTCCGCCGGGAAGCAGAAACCTGGCTGATTCTGAGCGAAAGAAATCTCGATGTCCGCGTCAGGGGTGGGTGACTGAAAGCCGGGTTCAGCAGGACGTTTCCGCTGCATTCAAGGCTTGATCAACATATTCAATCCAATGCCTGACGGGTTTGTGGGTCGCGGCCCCCAAATGGGACTGGCAACCGATATTGGCAGTGGCAATGGCATCGGCCTGAGCTGCTTCCAACGCAGCGATTTTGTTGCTGCGCAGTTGTCGGGCCAGCGTTGGTTGCAGGATCGAATACGTACCTGCCGAACCACAGCACAGATGAGGATCCTGGACCACACTCAGATCAAAACCGATTTCGCGCAGGATCGTTTCCACGGCACCACCGAGCCGCTGTCCATGTTGCAGGGAACAGGGGCAATGGAAGGCCAGGGTTTGAGATTTGGGTACTTTCAAGGGAGCGAGATCCTCTGCCATCAATATTTCACTGAGGTCCCGGGTATGGACCACGATCCGTTCGGCTTTGGCCGCATAGGCCGCGTCTGCCGCCAACAGTTTTGCATAGTCCTTGATGAAGTTGCCGCAGCCACTGGCGCTGCTGACAATGGCCTCGACACCGTCATCGAGAGCCTGGCAGAGCCGGTCGATCTGCTGCCGTGCCTGTTTCAGACCCGCTGACTGCGCGTTCAAATGGTAGGACAAGGCACCACAACAGCCCTCCTTTGGCAGGCTGACAGGCTGGATGCCCAGCCGGGCCAGCACCCTTGCTGCGGCGGCATTGGTGTTCGGTGACAGACTGTTCTGCACGCAGCCATTCAGAATCAACATGCGGCGGGTGCTTTGCAGCATGGGCCAGGTTCCACTGTGCTGTGCCACGGGCACCAGCCGTTTGAGCTTTTCCGGCAGGATGACTCTGAAAATTTGCCCCAGCGTCAGCGCCATGTTGAACAGCCCGGGACTGCTCAAACCCTTGCGCAGCAGCAGACGCTTGCCTCTTGCCGGCAGTGAGCGTGGCACCTTGTCTTCAAGATAGGCTCGTCCCGTATTCAGCAGGTGGTGATATTGCACATTGGAGGGACAGGTGGTTTCACAGGACTGGCAGCTCAGACAGCGGTCCAGATGGCTTCGGGTGATGGCACTGGCCGTCTCTGTTTCCAGCATTTCCTTGATCAGATAGATGCGCCCACGCGGGCTGTCCAGCTCATTGCCGGTGAGCAGATAGGTGGGACAGGTGGCGGTGCAGAAGCCGCAGTGCACACAGGAACGCAGGATGCTGTCGGCCTCGCGCCCCCGGCTGCTATCCAAAAAAGTGACAGGAAGAAAAGTCTGCATCAGAATTCCTGGTACATCCGGCCCCGGTTGAGAATGCGGCCTGGATCAAAGGCCAGTTTGAGATTTTTGTGCCAGTTCAGCAAGGCCGGGGACAGGGGCTGAAAACGTGGGCCTGCAAACTGTTCCGTTGCGGCCTTGAACAGGCTGGCCGAACCCTGACAGGCAGCCATCGCAGCGAACACGTCTTCCGGCGAAACAGCACTGCGCAGCCAGCGCAGTGCCCCGTTCCATTCATACAGAATCTCGCCGGGCAGGTCCGGAATGGGAGTGTTCGGCGCCAGGGACAGGCGCCAAAGATTTTGCTGTGTCTGGAAAAACGGATGCCGGTGTTCCCGCAGGGCTTCCCAGTAAGCCTGCTCTGCCACGGGTTCCGGGGCGGCAGGGGCAAACTGTTTTTGCAGTGCAGCACGCAGCGTCGCTATTTCCTGCTCGCCGGCCGAAAACCGGACCAGCAGGGCTTCGCCATCATGGCAGGAAGCCGATACGGGATATCCATAAACGCTGAGACCGTTCATGAAGCCAGCCATCGCCTGTGGGGTGACAGTGAACCGAAAAGTCTGCTCCGCCCCGGGTCGGGGCTGGACCCGGATCGTGGCTTCCAGAATCACGCCCAGACAGCCCAGCGAACCCACCAGCAGACGGGAAAGATCGTAACCGGCGACATTCTTCATGACCTTGCCACCAAAACGCAGCATCTCACCCTTGCCGTTCAACATCCGGCAACCCAGCACCAGGTCTGCCAGGCTGCCGCCAAATGGCCGGCGCGGCCCCGACAGGCCACTGGCCAGCATGCCGCCAAAGGTGGCATCGGGACCAAAATGCGGTGGCTCGCAGGACAGCATCTGGCCTTGCCCTGCCAACGCGGCGTCAATGTCGCGCAACGGCGTGCCGGCTCTTGCGGTCAATGTCAGTTCGCCGGGCTGATAATCGACAATGCCCCGGTGGTCTGTCGTCGACAGCACTGTGCCGGTGCTGACCTGAGCATAAAAATCCTTGCTGCCGCTGCCACAGATCCGCAAGGGGCTGCCATAGGAATACGCGCTTTGCAGCGCTCGTTGAAGTTGCCCGCTCTGGTCCTGATCAGACATGGTGCACCAAGGTGTTGGGTTCCAGGTCATGGGCCAATGCCCGGTATTCCTGGCAGTGTTTCAACAGCGGGATGTTCTTGCCGGGATTGAGCAGACCGGCCGCATCGAGTGCCTTTTTCACGGCATGAAACTGGGTGATTTCGGCATCGCTGAATTGCAGGGGCATCTGCCGGATTTTTTCCATGCCGACACCGTGCTCGCCGGTAATGGTGCCGCCAACGGCAATACATTTTTCCAGGATACGGGCACCCATGGCCTCGGCCTGCGCCAGTTCGCCGGGCTTGTTGGCATCGAACAAAATCAGCGGATGCAGGTTGCCGTCACCGGCATGAAACACATTCGCCACGCGCAGGCCATATTCCCCGGACAGCGCCTCGATGTGCTTGAGAACCTCTGACAGAGCCTGGCGGGGAATGGTGCCATCCATGCAGTAGTAATCCGGTGACAGCCTGCCGACGGCCGGAAAGGCGCTCTTGCGGCCCTTCCACCAGCGCGCGCGTTCCCCGGCATCGCGGGCAGTCTGGAGTGAACTGGCACCCACCGTAGCGAGTACTGCCGCAAGGGCCTGCATCTGTTCCATCACGCCGGCCTCGCTGCCGTCGATTTCGATCAGCAGAATGGCCGCCGCATCCCGAGGATAACCCGCGTGGGCATAGTCTTCAGCGGCACACAGGGCCTGCTGGTCCATCATTTCCAGACCGGCCGGAATGATGCCGGCGCCAATGATGGCGCTGACGGCCTGCCCGGCCTGTTCTATGCTGGCAAAGGCCGCCAGCGTCAGCTCGACCACACGGGGCCGTGGCAGCAGGCGTACGGTGATTTCCGTGACGACCCCCAGCATGCCTTCGGAACCGGTCAACAGGGCCTGGAAATTGAACCCGGCATTGTCAAAACCGCCTCCCCCCAGCACGATTTCTTCGCCGGTCACCGTCAGCAGGCGGAGCTGCAACACATTGTGCACGGTAAGCCCGTATTTCAGGCAATGCACGCCGCCGGCATTTTCGGCGATATTGCCGCCGATGGAGCAGGCGATCTGTGAGGAAGGGTCCGGCGCATAAAACAAGCCATGCATTCCCGCGGCGTCGGAGATGGCCAGATTTCGTACCCCCGGCTCCACGACAGCGCAATGGTTGGCGCTGTCGATGTGCAGAATCCGGTTCATCCGGGACAGCACCAGCAGCAGGCCCTGCGCATGTGGCAGGGCTCCGGCGGAAAGCCCCGTCCCTGCCCCGCGGGTGACCACCGGCACCTTGAGTTGATGGCAGAGCTTCAATACCTGCTGCACTTCGGAGGCAGTGCCCGGCAGCACAGCCAACAAGGGGAGCTGGCGGTAGACAGCCAGGCCGTCACATTCAAAGGGCTTCAATTGTTCCCTGGAAGTGAGGATGAATTCCGCTGACAGAAGCTGCCGCAAACCGGCGAGCAAACTATCGAACTGTGTTGCAGACCTGGGCTCAGTCACGGCAAATGGCCAGATATTGCGCAAGCACTTTTTCGATGCCCTGGTCGATGCATTCCACGGTCAGCGCATGGCCGATGGACACTTCCAGAATGCCGCCAATGCTGAGAAATCTGCGCAGATTCTGCAGGTTCAGATCGTGGCCCGCATTCACCCCCAGGCCCAGTGTCTGCGCCTGCTGCGCCGCCAGCCGGTATTGCTCCAGCACCAGGGCCAGATCGGAGCGCATGAACGCGCGGGCATAGGCTTCGGTGTAGAGTTCGATACGATCGGCCCCGGCCTGCGCCGCCAGAGTGACCTGTTCGGGGTCGGGATCAAGAAAGACCGCCACCCGGATGCCGGCTGCCTGCAAACGCGCAATCAGAGGTGTCAGCTTATTCAGGTGGATGTGGAAATCCCAGCCATGATCCGAGGTCAGTTGGCCTGGTTCATCCGGCACCAGCGTGCATTGAGCGGGCCGGGTCTTTTCCACCAGCAGCAGAAAATCCTCCGAGGGATAGCCCTCGATATTGAGTTCCACGTCATCATGACGCTGCAGGAAGGCGGCCAGATCCAGGGCGTCCTGACGCCGGATATGCCGCTCATCGGGGCGCGGATGAATGGTGATGCCCTGCACCCCCAGGTCAATGAAACGCCGGGCGTAGCCCAGCACACTGGGATAATCACGCCCCCGTGAGTTCCTGAGCAGCGCGATCTTGTTGAGGTTGACACTTAATGCAGTGGCCATTGGCGGGATGACGTTCGAATCCGGATAAAAACGTCATTGTACAAATTGAGGGCAGTGCTTGTCCTGCTTAAAATTCAGGCTACCTCTGGAAACTGGTCTGTACCGGTACAATAAGGTCAACGCCTTGCATACGATAGAAGGCAAATGATCTTCATGTCGCAACCTGGTTCTTTTAGAAACCCCGAAATTTTTTTGAAATATCCCGTTCACGCTCCAATGAGCGTCGGTGAAATGGAGTTTTTGAGTCGTTCCCTTTCTGTTGGCAATTTGCAGTGAACACCTTCCTCGCCCAAAACTGTTTCCGGGAATATTGCCTTGCCCGGCCACAGGCTGGCGCGGCTGTCTGATGATGTCATTGCCGAGCCCGGTCTACAACAACTATAAACTGGAAAATATAAGCAAAAATTCCATGTCCCGGGAAAGGGAATGAGAAGAAACGTCGACAAAAATCAGTGGCCTGACGAAGAACTGCTACAGGCTATCAGGGAAGGAGACAAGAGCGCCCTGAACCTGTTGCTTACCCGTTATCACTCCAAAGCCAGGAAACAGGCAAAGTGGCTGACCCGGGATGACGGGCTTGCGGATGAGCTTCTTCAGGAAGCCTTCTGCTCCGTTATCAAGCGGTTTTTGTCGACCAGTCCGGTGGAAAACTTCGCAGTGTATCTGGCATCGGTGATCACCCACACGTGGATGAAATCCAGGAAAAAACAAAGGGAAGAGGCCACCGCAGATGCGCTGCTGTTGGAGTACATTGAGAACAGTGAACTCCAGCAATCTGCTCAGATGAAAAGCCTGTCAGAGGAACTGGAGGCCGCAGAACTGGGGAAGCAACTCTGGAATGCGGTGGGAAATCTTCCAAAAATTCAACGTAAGGTACTAAAATTAAAATATATCAAAGACTTGACTTATCCTGAGATCGCGTGCCTGCTGAAGATGAAGGAAAACAGCGTAAAAAGTCTTGTTCACCGGTCAGTGGCAACCCTGAGGAAAAGAAAATGGGAATGAGCGCCAACAAAAAAGTGCAACCTTTTTGACCGGATTTGACTCTTTAGTGGTAAGGGGATTTTTTAAAGTGATGTATCCAATTGCTTCTTGAAGCCGGAATCCGCTCCTTTACTTATTACCGAGTTACAGGAAGCAAAAAAGAAGAGGGCAGAAATGAAAAGACCATCCTGTTTTCCAAACATATTGAAAATTGGGCCACCAGCTTATCTTTACGCTTTGTTTATGTTCTCGGTTGGCACAGTTGTTTTTTCCCAGGAAGCAAGCGAGGAAGCAAAAAAAATCGCCAAGAATTATGTAATCAGGGAAAGTGGTTTGCGGCAACCGGAAAATTTTTCGGCAGGCAGGGCTTTTGGCTACTTTCTAAGAGTTTTGAATAGCTACGAGTATTATTTCTCTAAAGAAGACTACGACCTTCTTACTTTAGAAACAAAGAATCAGGATCGATTCAGCAAAGAACTGTACGAAAAATCGACCAATGAGTGGCGGTATATATGCGCCGATTATATTCTTAATCCCGGTGAAATAAATCCAGATGATTTCAGCGATAGTTTGGCCAAATGGGAAATTTCCCATAACGGCATATATGAAAAAAGAATGAAAGATATCGTGGCCGGGCTTTCAGTTGACGGTGCCATTTTGGTCATGGAGAAACTGATACCAGAGATCATTTCCAAAACGAACAGCACCAGAACGGATGTGGTATCTCTGGCAAAGAACCATCCATGGATTGTTCAGGACATGTATCAGAGTTCATGCAACTCCCTGAAAGATATAGACATGGGTGTAAAAACCAAGCCAGAAACGGTAGACATACGCACTATGTCTGAATCTGGAGATTATGAAATCCAGATAACAACGGAATAAACCACCATGAATACAGGCTAAATAGAGGATAAAAAATGAAGCCTAAAGTTTATTCAGAAGAAAAAACAAGTCCCTTTGTAGACGTTTTCCGTCGTATATTTCAGTATTGTGGGCTACTTGCTAGTCTTTTTGCTTTTCTGTTTGCTGCTCCAACACTTGCTGTTACTGTCACCTGTGGGCAGGGATCACCTCCGCCAGGAGGCCCTCCTCCATTTCAGACTACATGGGCCATAGTAAACACTGAAGCTTTTGAATTTGAGATGGACGGGGCGTTGAGCGGCCAGAATATAGAATTGGGCGCAGATAATAGTCAATTGGTCTTCGAGCCGTTTGGTTTATTTATAAAACCGGCATTTCAAAGTCTAAGTTTATTGAACGTATTTATAGGAGGTGCACCAAATGTTCCTAGCGGCACCCAAGTCAAACAATTCACACAGGGAGACTTTAGTGGTAGCCCGTCAGATTCATGCACTTCAGATTTAGTTACATTTTTAGAGACTTTTTGCAGCAGTACGGAGCCTTTTAATGTCATTACTTTTACAGAAGAAGTAAACGTCGGAAATTTCTTATTAATTGCAACTCAAAATGGCTTCTCTCAAGCACAGGCATTCTCGGGTTGTTCCGCCAGCGGCCAGCCGTCTGTTTCAGGATCACTGCAGAGTCAAACCTTTAATCAATGTTGCGAAGCGACGCAGTCCATTGAATCTGGGGAAAGTTTTGGAGGGATGGCAACATTTCAATTCCCTACAATTTCGTGCCAGATTCAAACATTTACTGCCTATCCGGGAGTGGGGGTATTCGGCAGCCTGAGTGCTGCAGCGTCAGCAAGCGCCGGTTATACTGGTAATAGCGCCATTTGTGGGACGCCCGCCGTATCTCCTGCGATTTCGGGCTCTATATCAGGGAGTCTGGCAGCCCAAATTGGCTCCTTTTTAATAAACCCTGATGTTCTTAGCGTTTCTATTGGCGTATCAGGGGGAGCCTCTGCAAGCTTTTTTGGGCCTACTATTCAGTCCGCTGCCTTCTCTGGATGTATAGGCCCGGCTTCCTATAGCGGTCAGATTACTTTCGCTGATCTTCATAGTACATCAGTAAGTGGAGTTATCGAAAATTCCGAATATTGTTTTTAAGGTTATATAACAGTCTGTTGAAAAATAAAAATTTTTGCAGACTGCTAATGTGAGACGTCTTAAGACCTCTTGTTCACGTTATATACTGGTACCATCGAAAACCCAATCGAGGATTTTTATGGTTTTAACAAAAATTTTACTGGAATTAAATTAAGGTGAGGAATATGAATAAAACGTGTTCATGATTCTTGCATAGTGAGGATAATAAGTGGAATATCTAAGATTGTTATTTTTGATAATGTTATTTTGGCTTACCTTTGGGGTCAATGCTGAGAGTGTAGATGGTATTGATTTGATTCCGGATGACAATGAACTAGGATTTTATACAGTCAGGATTAGATTGCTACCATATGCCTTACCTGAAAATCCTGGATATAATAAGCCAGTTCCTATTGTAGTAAAATTTTCATTTAAAATTTTCGCAGAGGGGAAATGGTTGGTTGATCAAGAAGATATAAACTTTCCTGAGGAGATTCTTGTAAAAGAGTATTTCCTGGCACTTAAAAATTTAGAAAATGTCAAAGATCTTGAAAAATTTTATGATTATGAAACAAACGTTATTAAACAAAAAATATTTGAAAATGACAAGAAATTATTTGATTCTGTCACTAGAAATTACAGTCAGTTTAGCGATATCAGACTTATTGGAAGTATAAAATATGGATACTATGATCTCCTGCTCACGCAATACCTGCATAATAGTGGAAGAGATCAGACTACCTCTATAGGTGGCTTTATTGCTATAAATCTTGATGATGGATACAAAATAACAGATGGACCAGGAATTACTGGCGGTGATATGATTTTCCATAATTTATTCAGGACTGAAATTCGTGATGCTCTTATTGAGAAAATCATTGAAGAATTTTTTTAGGTCTATGAAATTTATATAATTTTAACTTTTTGTTTTAAAATTTATGAAGAAATATAAAAAGTTTATCTATGTTTTATTTCTACTACTCATTAACACTATTGCTAGTGCGCAGGATATTGGTGTGAAATTGGTTGAGGACCGTAGTGATCCGTCTGTACGCACTGTTGTACTATCTGCTCTTCCGGAAAGGCTTGGTCTTGATAAACCAGGAGGCGAACCGAAACAAGTTATTATCGAGCTCAGATTGAAGTTATTTTCGTCTGCGCCACAATGGTTATTGGAAAAAGAAAATGTTGAAATATTAGAAGAACGATTCGTTGCCAACGTCTTCCAGACTCATCGAAGTATGCAAACCGTTGAAGATCTGAGAGATATATTACTTCCGGAATTTTATTCCAGAAAGCAGGAAACATTGATGGATTCTAGTGCTGTAAGAGAGCAGACATGGCCATTCAAGAAATTTGATGATATCAGGCTTCTGGGAAGTATCCGATATAGCTATTACGATTTTTTTCTAACGCAAGTCAGGAACACCGACGGCAAATCACCTCCAAAGCCCTGGATTATTGGAGCCCTTAAACAAGAAGATGGCGAATACAAAATGACGGACGAAAGCCCCTATTTTTGGCTTTTCAGAGGTGGGGATAATTCCACTAGGGCGTTCCTCTCGGAGGATAATTTGCGAGATATCCTTATCCAGGCTCTTTTGGAAATGTTCGATACTCAGTGAGTTTAAATTGACAAATAGAAATCAAATTTTATCACCTGTGGACTGCAATAGAGGGGAGTGCCCACGGAGCATGTGCTCATGGCGACACCCGATGTGATACTGAAATCGGATGGTGCGGAACGCATCCATTTCGCCTATTCCCCTTTTCGGGCATTCCTGTTTGCCCTGATCAGCGCGGCATTCGCCCTGCTTTGCTGGAACCTCATCCGTGACGCCGATACGCTGCGCAAGCTCTTCACGGGATTTCTGTCCCTGTTCGCGGCGCTTGGCGTAGCGGGCGTTTTCTGGCGCCTGGAACTGGATATTGACCTGGCCCGCCGTCTGGTGCGTATTCGGCGGGGCATGTGGCCCGCGCCAAAGACCCGGCAGCGTTCCCTCGACGAGTCCGACGGCGTCTGGCTGCGCCTGGAGTACCACGCCACGGGGTCCAAGGGCAATCGGCGACAAGTGCCCTGGTGGTATGTCAACTTGAAATTCCCTGATGAAAAAAAGGGTACTTGTCTATACGTGGCGCGCAATGAGCTGGACGGCTATAAAAATTGGGAATATTACGCGCGGCGCTTGCGGATCGATGCGGTGGACGCCACGGGTGAGGATCTCATTCGCAAACCCTGGGAGGCCTTGGACGAAACCCTGGCGGAGCAGCCCAAAGGAACTGCCCAGAACATCCCTCAACGGCCCGTACAGGCGGACGGCTCCACCATCCAGACGCTTTCCACCCGGGGCCGCAAGGAGTTGCTGCTGCCCGGCGCGGGTTTCAACGGGGGACTGGTTTTCCTCTGTCTGTTCGGTGGCGCCTTCGCCGCGCTGGGGGCCGGCGCCTGGCTCGCGGCTTTGGGGGTGCTTGACGTCCCGGTTCAAGGCAGTAGCGGGCAGGCCCTGCTCATCATCCCGTCTGTCTTTATGCTTGCCGGGCTTGGCATCATCTGGCTGGGAATCAGAGGGAGCTATGGCGCCACGGTCATCGGTGTCGAGAACAGCGCGCTCTACACTGAATTTCTGCTTTTTGGCAAGCGCTCAGGCAGAAAGGCCATCCCTCTGGCTGAAATAGAGTCCGTCAAGGTGAGCGGAGACGTACGTTCCAGAACAGAGAGGGGGGTCTACGTCAGCCAGGGCGCCGTTTCGGTAGGCAGGCAGAGATACCGCACGCGTGGCAATGAAGTCGTGGTGCGCTCTGACCGGCATATTCTTCGCTTCGGAGGAAGGCTGACGGAGACCGAGAGGACATGGCTCGCGGATGCCTGTTGCTACGCGGCGGCGCACGGTCAACTCCCCTGAATGCCCTGATTACCCTTCATGACCCCATCCATTGCTGCCGTCCCGGCAGGTGAGGCGCACCTTGGGCAATGCTCTGGCAGGCGAAATCCTGCAGATGGATTTTTGATCTGATCCTGGCTTACACCAGAAAGGGGCTACCCGAGTAACTTTCCAGCGGCGGACAGCCACAGATCAGGTTGCGATCACCAAAGACATTGTCGATCCGGTTCACCGAGGGCCAGAATTTATTGTCCTTCACAAAGGCCAGGGGGAAGACAGCTTCTTCACGGCTGTAAGCCCGTTGCCAGTTCGCAGAGACGATGTCGGCCATGGTATGGGGCGCGTTCTTCAAGGGATTGTCGTATCTATCCCACTCCCCGGACTCGATGCGGGCAATTTCCTGACGGATGCTGAGCATGGCGGCAATGAAGCGGTCCAGTTCGTCTTTTGCTTCGCTTTCGGTGGGCTCTATCATCAAGGTGCCAGCCACCGGAAAAGACATGGTGGGGGCATGAAAACCGTAATCCATCAGGCGCTTGGCCAGATCTTCCTCGCTGATCCCGGCACTGGCCTTGAGTGGCCGCAGGTCGATGATGCATTCATGGGCCACCCTGCCCTGCCGGCCCTTGTACAAGACCGGATAATGGGGTTCCAGTTTGTGTGCAATATAGTTGGCGTTGAGAATCGCCACTTGCGTGGCCTTCAGCAAGCCGGCAGCCCCCATCATCCGGATATACAGCCAGGACACCGGCAGGATGCCGGCACTGCCCCAGGGCGCCGCCGAAACGGCATTGTTGCGGCTTGCCGGACCCTCCAGCGTGACCAGGGGGTGATTGGGCAGGAAAGCTTGCAGGTGTTTTTTGACCCCGATGGGCCCCATGCCCGGGCCGCCACCGCCATGCGGAATGCAGAAAGTTTTGTGCAGGTTGAGATGGCAGACATCGGCGCCGATATCCCCAGGCCGGGCCAGTCCCACCAGCGCATTGAGATTGGCACCATCCAGGTAGACCTGAGCGCCGCATTCGTGCACGAGACGGCAGATATCCCTGACACCTTCTTCGAAAACCCCGTGGGTGGAGGGATAGGTCAGCATCAGGGCGGCCAGTGTGTCACGATGCATGTCGGCTTTCTTCTGCAAATCGGCAAGATCGATATTGCCGGCCGGGTCACAGGCCACCACGACCACGCTCATGCCGGCCATCTGGGCGCTGGCGGGGTTGGTACCGTGGGCAGAGCTGGGGATCAGACAGACCCGCCGCTGCGGCTGGTCCAGGCTGTCCAGATAATGACGAATGGTGAGCAGCCCCGCATATTCGCCCTGGGCACCGGAGTTCGGCTGCATGCTGACCGCATCAAAGCCGGTGATTTCCGCCAGCATCCCGGCCAATTCGGCTATCATTCTGCGGTAACCGGGTGTTTGTTCTTGCGGCGTGAAGGGGTGTGGTTTGCTGAAAGCAGGCCAGCTGAGTGGCAGCATTTCGGTGGTGGCATTGAGCTTCATGGTGCAGGAACCCAATGGAATCATGGCATGGGTCAGTGACAGATCCCGGTTTTCCAGTTTTTTCAGATAGCGCAGCATCTGTGTTTCACTGTGATGGCTGTTGAAAACGGCATGGGTCAAAAAGTCCGACTGGCGTTGCAGCGCTGCTGGGATGGCCGTGTCTGAGCCACCGGCACTGATCTGTGCGGCAATCTCATCCAGCACGAGTTCGTTCGCCGCCGCGTCGCCCAGCAGGATTCGCCACAACAGCGTCACTTCGTCTGTGCTGCTGCACTCATCCAGACTCAGGCCCAGGCTGTCATCGCGATCACAGCGCAGATTGATGCCATGGCTCGCCGCCCGCTCCAGTATGGCGCTGCGGGCCGGGCCGCCGACCTTCAGGCTCAGCGTGTCAAAAACCGCCCCCTGGCCACAGTCCAGCCCCTGCTGCCGCAAACCCTCCGCCAGAATGCTGGTGAGATGCTGCACGCGCCGGGCAATCGAAAGTAAACCCTGTGGGCCGTGATACATGGCATAGAGGGCGGCGATGTTGGCCAGCAGCACCTGGGCGGTGCAGATATTGCTGTTGGCCTTCTCGCGCCGGATGTGCTGTTCCCGGGTCTGCAGGGCCATGCGCAGCGCAGGCTTGCCCTTGGCGTCCCGGGACACTCCGATGATGCGACCCGGCATGGCTCGCCTGTATTCATTCCGGGTCGCAAAATAGGCCGCATGAGGGCCACCATAGCTCATCGGTACACCAAAGCGCTGGCTGCTGCCCACTACCGCGTCGGCGCCCATCTCACCGGGCGCTTTCAGCAAAACCAGGCTCAGCAGGTCGGCCGCCACCACACCTATGCCCTGCTGTGCATGCACAGCGGCCAGCAAGGGGCTGAGGTCTCTGATCTGTCCGTTGGCATCCGGATATTGAAACAGGGCGCCGAAGATGTCGTGCTGTTCCACCCGGGTGGGGTCATCGATGATCAGTTCAAAGCCCAGGCTGGCCGCACGCGTCTGCAACACGGAAAGCGTCTGTGGAAAACAGTTCCGGTCGACAAAAAAAGCCTGGCTGCTCTGTTTGGCGCAGACTCGCCGTGCCAGCGCCATGGCTTCCGCTGCGGCGGTCCCTTCATCCAGCAAGGAGGCATTGGCCAGATCCATGCCGCTCAGATCCGTGATCATCTGCTGAAAGGCCAGCAGCACTTCCAGCCTGCCCTGGGAGATTTCTGCCTGATAAGGTGTATAGGCGGTATACCAGCCTGGATTTTCCAGCACATTGCGCTGAATCACCGCCGGCATCAGGGTATCGTAATACCCCAGCCCGATCAGCGAGCGAGCCGGCCTATCGCCGGCAACCAGGGCCTGTAACTGCGCCAGCGCCTCCGTTTCCGGCGTGGGTTCTCCCAGGGCCAGCGGGTGTTTCAGGGCAAGGGTCTGTGGGACTGTGGCAGCCACCAGTTGTTCCAGGGAAGTAAAGCCCAACTCGCCGAGCATCGCACGGATCTCCTCCGAACCCGGGCCAATGTGGCGGTGGCTGAAGGCATCCCGGTTTTCCAGCGCAGTGAGGGACTTCATTCTCTACATACCTTTTTGCCAAAACGTACAAAATTGGGCTTTACCAGACGCACCGGCATCAGCTTTCCCCGCATGTTCACCTGGCATTGCCGGGTGCCGGCCGGGACTCTTGCCAGCGCAATGGCATGGCCCAGTGTCGGTGAAAAGGTACCGCTGGTGACCATGCCTTCTAGCTTGGCACTGTGTTCATCCGGGGGGCTGTCGGCGATCTGGCAGGACACGCGCTGCCCTTCCCGCAGGACACCTGGGGTTTCGAGTAGCAGACCCACCAGCCGGGGTAATTCGTTCCGCTCCCAGGCCGGGTGCAGCGATTCCAGAGCGGCACGTCCGATGAAATTGCGTCCCGTGGGTTCCCAGGCAATGGTTCTGGCCATATTGGCGGAAAAAGGAGTGATGCTGGCATCCATGTCATGACCGTAAAGATTCATCCCCGCCTCCAGGCGCAGAGTGTCACGAGCCCCCAAACCGATGGGCTTGACACCCCCGGCCAACAAATGTCGCCACAAGGCTGGGGCCTGCTCTGCGGGCAGCATGATTTCCAGACCCAGTTCGCCGGTATAACCGGTGCGGGCGATAAACCAGTCCCGGCATGACAGGCTGCGGAAATTGCCGAGCTTCCTGACTCTTTCGATGTCTGTCGGACTGAAGCCGGTGGCAGCAAGCGCCGTGCAGACCTGCGCTATGGATTCAGGCCCGTGCACGGCCAGCATCGCCAGTTCCGGCCTTTCCGCGAGTTCCAGTTCAAAGCCCTTGCGCTGCTGCTGCAACCACTGCCAGTCCCGGTCCCGGGTGGCACAGTTGAGAACCAGGCGATAGGCCTGGGCTGACAGCCGGTAGACGATCAGGTCATCGAGGATGCCACCGGCCTCATTGAGCATGGCGGAGTAAAGTGCCTGGTTTGCTTCCAGACTGCCGACATCATTGGCCAACAGGTATTGCAGCCAGCGGGTACTGTCGGTTCCGGCCACATCGACGAGGGTCATGTGGGATACGTCAAAGACGCCGGCATGACGCCGCACACTGTGGTGTTCTTCCAGCACCGAGCCATAATGCAGGGGCATCTCCCAACCCGCGAAATTCACCAGTCGGGCACCGGCGTTCAGGTGCTGTTGAAAAAGTGCGGTTTTATGTCCCATATGTTTCTCATCCATCTTTCAAGGGCTGCACCTGATGGGGGTGGCAGCCGGTCCGTAAAAGCAGTCTCAAGGAGTCTTTGCTGACTTGGCGGGGCCCAGTAAAAGAGCTTCCCGCCCTCGGCGGTGTCTGATCCAGTTCACCGAGAGCAACAGCGGCCGTTGCCGTATCAACCAGCATTCCAGCGGGTATTTACCAGGAAAATCCAGCAGGATGATGCCCACCAGCATGGTTAGCAGCCCCTGTCCCGGCAGCACCAGCAAAACGATGCCCATGAACAGCAACAGTCCTCCGAGCAGATTTTTCAAGCTCAGCAATACTGCCCGCAAAAGTGGATGCCGATCCTGCCAGATTGCCGGCCGCCTCTGCCGGCTACTGAAGTAATCAACGGGGATTCGCAGGATCAGCCAGGGCACCGCAATCAGCGTAAAGACAAAAGTGACGGCAGAAAATATCCCCAGGGCAAACAAAGCGGTTTCGTTGCTGCTGATAAAGACCATCAGGGATGAAATGATTTCCATAAATCTGCGCGTGCCCGCTTAGCGGTATCCCGTCACAGCCTGAATGATGTCAGCCGGGGCTTCAGCCCTGTTGCCACGCCAGGCGACCATCTGATCGGGTCGGATCAATGCCAGATCGGTGCCGTAAAGCTCACGGGCCTCCTCCGTGCCCAGTTCTGTGACTTTCAGTGGCAACTTCAGATGCGCGGCGGCTGCCGAAAACGCAGCGGTGTCGGGAGCCCGTGAGCCCAGCCGCAGCAAGGTCCACTCAAAGCCAAAGCCATCATAGAGAGAGCGCTCACCATTCAGCCACAGATGCGGCGCGCGTCCGCCCGGACAGGCGGTGGCCACATATTCGCTGGCGGAATCGGGGGGTGGCAGACTGCCATCGGAAACAATGATCGGCGAACTGTCGTAACGCCCGCCAAAGGTGATGCCCGGAATATTGAACTCGGCCCGCGCATGTGCCTCAAGGTAACGCCCGGCCTCGATGCGTGCAGCGGCGCCGGCGGGCGAGTCATCCTCGATGTCGGGGACAGGCTCGTACAAACCCAGAGAATCGGCGAAGCCCCGCGCATACGCGGTGTTACGCTCGGCCAGGGGTCTGCGCTCCGCCTCGTAGCTGGCAAGCAGTTGGGGCCCGCCATAGCCCTTGAGTACCGCGGCGAGTTTCCAGCCCAGGTTCACGGCATCATCCACTGCGGTGTTGTAGCCCAGGCCACCCGTCGGCGTAAACAGGTGCGCGGCATCACCCGCGATGAGCACGCGCCCCTGTTGCAAACGCTCGGCAACCAGGGCATGGCCTGCCGTCCAGGCATCACAGGACAGTATTTGGGCCGGGATATTGATGCCCACAGCCGCCTGAAACAGTGACAGTGCATCCTCATCTTTGAGGCTGCGTTCCTGTTCATGAGGACGTAACTGGGTATGGAAGGCAAATTCTCCACACCCGTCCACCGCCGCCATGAAGGCACGCCGCTCACGATTGAAGGTGACATTCATCCAGGCCGGCGCATGCGGAACCTGCTCGTAGAAGGCCGGCGCACGCAGATAGATGGCGTACATCTGGCCACCAAAAAAGTCGCGTCGAATGCCGGCTTCACCGCTATAGCGAAAGCCCAGATGCTGACGGACCTGGCTGCGTGGTCCATCAGCGCCAACCAGATAGGCGCCGTGCACCGTGGCCTGGCTGCCATCGCTGACATTTTCCATGCGGGCCTCGACACGGTCTCCATGGTCAGTGAAATCCAGCAGGCGCCAACCGTAATTCACACTGACATCCGGCAGGGACTCAGCATGCCTGCGCAGTGTGGCCTCAACAAATTTCTGCGACACACGGTGCGGCAATTCGGCGGCGCTCCAGGAACCGCTCAACTTCGCAATAGCCTGCTTCGCTGCCCGCGCCGAGGGTAATTTGTAACGGGCCAGTTCGTGCGCGGCGTAGCGCGTGAAATACGCGATATCCGTGGGAAAATCCGCAGGCATGCCCAGGGCACGGATTTCATCGGCAAAGCCAAGACGACGAAAGTGTTCCATGGTCCGGGCCTGGGTGGCATTGGCCTGCGGATTGAAGGCCGTGCCCGCTTTCTGATCCAGCAGAAATACGGATACGCCACGGCGGCCCAGTTCATTGGCCAGCATCAGGCCACAGGGTCCGCCACCCACGACAATGACTCCACACTCATGCCTTGCTGTCTTTGTCATGGACGGCGTTGACATCGACTCAGTTCTCTCCGGTCTGCTCCACGTGCGGTTGTTCCACCGTGTCGATCACCGCTGCGTTCTGCTGTGCGAGCAGCGCTTCTCTGGCACGGGAGATCAGATATGCGCGTATCGCTGCCGTGTCTTCGGTCTGCAGGCGTTCGGCAAAGCTCACCATGCCCCGCTCCTGACGCACGCCATCCAGCACGATCGAATCAAAGCCTTCCTGTGAATGCAGCATTGGGCTCACCAGCAGATTGGGGAAATTGGCCCCTCTGGCCGCACCGCCATTGCCATGGCAGATGGAACAGTTCTGGTTGTAGCGTTCCTGCCCTGCCTGTACTTCTTCTGCACTGGCCGTCAATTCAGGCGGATTCAGCTGTGGCGCCGTGAAACTGACCGGTTCCGGCAGCACGCTGTCACCGCCCAGCGTGAACACCAGCAGGCGTGAGTAGTTGGGCGCGTAGTAATTGCCCGCCTGGTTGATGCCGACACTGGCGGCAATGTACTGCTTGCCATCCAGCACATAGGTAATGGGTGCCGCCACCATGCCGGTCTGGGTGTCAAACTGCCACAGCTTTTTGCCAGAGACGACATCATAGGCACGGAACTCGTTGGTGTTGTTGCCGCCACCGGAGAAGACCAGCCCGCCACCCGTGGACAGCAGACTACCGGTGGGACCGTCATGTTCTTCACTGCGCCAGACTTCCTTGCCGGCAATCGGGTCCCAGGCCGATACATAGCCGACGAATTCACGAGGCTGGTCGGGGTTGTCACGGTAGTAGGTAAAGTTGGCACTCATATCAATGGCGAGATTGGTACCCTGGGGATTGGGCTTGAAGCCTTCCAGGCTCTGCATGGCAAAGTAGGCGCGCTGGGCGGCGATGTACACATAGCCGGTTTCCGGGTTCCAGGCATTGGCATGCCAGCCGTGAGCCCCCTGCACGCCCGGTGCCAGGTTGAAGATGTTCTCATGATCATAGCGCGCTTCCGGCACTTCCATCGGGCGCCCGGTGAGCATGTCCACACCCGTGGCCCAATTCACTGCCGTGAAGGGATCCGCCTTGAGGAGTTCGCCGGTGGCGGCATCCAGCACATACATAAAGCCATTCTTGTTGGGCTGAACCAGGACATGACGCTGGCGGCCATCAAAAACGAGGTCGAGCAGCATCATCGGACTCATCGCATCATAGTCCCAGGTATCACCCGGCGTGGTCTGATAGTGCCAGGCATAGCCACCCGTGTCGGCATCCACGGCCAGGATGGAGGCCACGAACAGATTGTCGCCGCCCTCGGGATCACGGGCCCGCTGATCCCACGGCGTGCCATTGCCGGTGCCGAATATCACCAGATCATTGACCTCATCATAGACAATGGCATCCCAGACGGTGCCGCCCCCGCCCAGTTCCCACCACTGACCGCTCCAGCTTTTGGCGGCCATTTCCATCTGTGGGCTTTCAAAACCGAGTTCAGGGTTGCCTGGCACCGTGTAGACACGCCACAGGTCCTCGCCCGTATCGGCATCGTAGGCACCGAGGTAACCGCGCACGCCAAACTCGCTGCCGGAATTACCGATCAGCACCTGGCCCTTGATGA
>JAVVEZ010000055.1:0-22767 GCA_032250895.1 Pseudomonadales bacterium
GCCTCAATGTGGAAAACCCTCGGCTCGATCGTTTCTACGGCGCAGGCTCCTAGTCAACTGGATCGGTTCAGCGCAGCATCCGCGACTTCTGTCAGGGCCTGGCGAAACACCGACGGCGGCAGCACATCCAGGCATTTCAGCGCATTGTTTATCCGGGTCTGTGCCAGTTCCCGGGTATAATCCAGTGCCCCTGATTCCCTGACGGCCGTGATGATGGTGTCCAGATTGTCCAGGCCCCCATGCTGGATGGCCTCACTGATCAGCTGTTTCTGGGTTTGTGAGCCATTCTGCATGGCATAAATAAGTGGCAGGGTAGGCTTGCCTTCAGACAGGTCGTCACCAATGTTCTTGCCCAGTTCCACGCTGCTGCCATTGTAATCGAGAACATCATCGATCAGTTGAAAGGCCAGACCGACATCCAGACCGTATTCATTCAGACAGTTCTGTACCCGGCTGTCGGCATTGGCCAGGATGGCGGCGGTCTTGCAGGCTGCGGCAAAGAGAATGGCCGTTTTGTTCCGGACCACTTTCATATAACTGGCTTCGGTCGTCTCGGGGTTGTGCTGGTTGACCAGTTGCAGCACTTCTCCCTCCGAAATCCGGTTGGTGGTATTGGCCATGACCTCCATGATGTCGATATTACCCAGTGAAACCAGCAACTGAAAGGCGCGGGAATAGATAAAATCTCCGACCAGCACACTGGAAGGATTGTCCCAGCGGGTATTGACGGTCGGTTTGCCCCGGCGCATCTTGGACATGTCCACGACATCATCGTGCAGGAGAGTGGCCGTATGCAAAAACTCGATGACAGTGGCCAGATCGATATGCTGGGTGCCCTGATAACCGCAGGCGCGGGCGCACAGCAAGACCAGCAAGGGGCGCATCCGCTTGCCACCGGCTTCTATGATGTAATGACCGATGCTTTCGATCAGGGAAATTTCGGAATGCAGATGGGCCACAACTTTCTGGTTGAGGACAGAATAATCATCGGCAACGCTGTGATAGAGATGGTTGGCCATGAAGCCCCCGGAAAGCAGTGACCCGCATCCTAGGGGGCAGCCCAGATAATGTCAAGATCAGTCCCGGCCGCTGTCGGGCAGGCCGAAAACAGTTCTTGCACAAAGATGCCCGGCCTTGCAATTCCCTGTATCCAGCGCTTGCGTCAGGGGCGGCGATCCCGTAAAATCCCCGCCCCTGTAACAGGCCCCCCCAGGGCGTCCTGTTGAGGTTTCAGCTATGAACAGGTCTTGAAAAACAGTTCTTGCGGGCTTGAAACGGTGGCAGCCGGTAAGTGGCTCGTCAGATCGGCCGCGAGAAAACAGAGGTTTTGGAGCAGAATTATGTATGCGGTTATAGAAAGCGGTGGCAAACAACATCGCGTGGTTGAAGGCGAGACGCTGAAACTTGAAAAGCTGGAAGCCGAGACGGGCGCTACCATCAATTTCGAGAAAATTCTGATGGTCGGAGAAGGCGCGGATGTCAGCATTGGTACGCCCTATGTGACCAGTGGCAAGGTAACGGCCGAGATCCTGAGCCATGGCCGTGGTGACAAGGTGACCATTATCAAGTTCAAGCGCCGCAAGCATCATCGCAAGCAGCAGGGTCACAGGCAGTGGTTTACTGAAGTAAAGATCACTGGCATCAGCGCATAAGGAGTAGAACATGGCTCATAAAAAAGCAGGCGGCAGCACCAGTAACGGCAGAGATTCGCATTCCAAGCGGCTTGGCGTCAAGCACTTCGGGGGAGAGGCGGTCGTGGCCGGGAATATCATCGTACGTCAGCGTGGCACACAGTTTCACCCCGGCAGCAATGTCGGTTGTGGCAAGGACCATACCTTGTTCGCCAAGGCTGATGGTGTCGTCAGGTTCCGGGTCAAGGGTCCGGAAAACCGCCGCTTTGTCAGTATTGAGACAGCAACAGCCTAGGAGCTTAATTCCGCGTCTTGCTCTGACGGCCCAGGCATGTTCTGAATGGTAGAAAATACACGGCGCGGACCTTTGCAGGCTGCGCCAAAAAGCCCTGTCTCAGCAGGGCTTTTTTTTTGGATGCAGGACAGGAATCAGCACCATGAAATTCGTCGATGAAGCAGAAATCGTCATTGAAGCCGGGAAGGGCGGCAATGGTTGCATGAGTTTTCATCGCGAAAAATTCATCGACAAGGGCGGACCCGATGGTGGCGATGGAGGACACGGCGGCAGTGTCTATCTGGTGGCCGAGCAGGCCCTGAATACCCTGGTGGATTTTCGTTATCAGACGCACTACAAGGCGCAGTCGGGCGAGTCGGGGCGAAAAAAGAACAGTACCGGCGCCAGCGGCGCGGACCTGGAAATCAAAGTGCCGGTGGGCACCAGTGTGTTTGTCGACGAGACCCAGGAAGTTCTGGGAGATCTGGTGACGCATGGCCAGCGCCTGCTGGTGGCCAAGGGGGGAAAGCGGGGCTTGGGCAATACCCGTTTCAAGTCCAGCATCAATCGTGCGCCCCGGCAGACCACCAATGGCGCGCCTGGTGAAACCCGCCGCTTGCAGCTACAGTTGAAAGTGTTGGCGGATGCGGGTCTGCTGGGCCTGCCGAACGCCGGAAAATCCACGCTGATCAGAGCGGTTTCCTCGGCGACGCCAAAAGTCGCGGACTATCCCTTTACGACACTGGTGCCCAATCTGGGTGTCGTCAGGGTCGGTGACGAGCGCAGTTTCGTGATGGCGGATATTCCCGGGCTTATCGCGGGAGCTTCCGAGGGCGCCGGGCTGGGTATCCGTTTCCTGAAGCATCTGACCCGCAGCCGGGTGTTGCTGCATCTGGTCGATGTGGCGCCGATGGACGGGTCTGATCCGGTGGCCTCGGCTCAGGCCATCATCCAGGAGCTGGAAAAATTCAGTCCGGTGCTGGCGAACAGGGAACGCTGGCTGGTGTTGAACAAGTTTGACCTGGTGCCGGAAGCAGAACGTGAGCAGCTGTGCCAGGATATCGTTGCCCGTTTGCACTGGCAGGGGCCGGTCTTCCCGATTTCGGCAGCACAACGAAAGGGGACCGAAGAACTTTGCGAGGCGGTGATGAACAGCCTCGAGGAGAAAAACCGGCTGCGGGAAGAGGATGCTTCTTTTCGGGAACAGGAAGCGCTGGCGCAGCAGCAGATGGAATATGAGGTCAGGCAAAGCATCGAGCGCGCCCGGGAACTCTGGCGTGAAAAGAAAAAAGCGAGTGGTGCCGGCTGGGATGAAGATGACTACGATGTGGATATTGAATACAGTCCCTGATGGGCAGGGTTCCGGCCCGGCACTGGTGGGATGGCAGCGTTGTGTGCTCCGCGCCGTCAATAAAAGCCGTCAATGGGGGGATGTGTGAGTAGGCAGTCACTGACAAAGGCCAGGACCTGGGTCATCAAGATAGGCAGCTCCCTGCTGACCGACAACGGCAAGGGGCTCAATGCCGACAGCATCGGGCGCTGGGTGCGACAGATCGTTGCGCTGCACGAACAGGGCATCGCCGTGGTCCTGGTCTCGTCCGGTGCGGTTGCCGAAGGCGTATCCCGGCTCGGCTTGCCGGGCAGGCCCACGGCCATTCATGAACAGCAGGCGGCGGCTGCCGTGGGTCAGATGGGTTTGATTCAGGCCTACGAATCCCATTTCAAACGGTATGCCCGGCACACCGCCCAGATCCTGCTGACCCATGATGATCTCTCCAATCGCAAACGCTACCTGAATGCCCGCAGCACCTTTCTGACCCTGCTCAAAATGGGGGTGATTCCCGTGGTCAATGAGAACGACACCGTGGTGACCGATGAAATCTGTTTTGGTGACAACGATACCCTGGCGGGTCTGGTGGCCAATCTGATCAATGCCGATGTCCTGGTGATTCTGACCGACCAGCAGGGTCTGTTCGATGCCGACCCGGGCATCCATGCCGATGCCGCGCTGATTTCGGAGGCGCAGGCCAGCGATCCGCGCTTGCTCGGCATGGCGGGCTCCAGCCGTGGCAATTTGGGCAAGGGCGGCATGCAGACCAAAATCAAGGCGGCCCGTCTGGCGGCACGATCCGGAACGTTGACTGTGATTGCCCACGGCGCCAGCCCGGACATTCTTCAGTGCCTGCAACGCGGAGAGACACTGGGAACGGTGCTGTTGCCGGATACCCAGCCTATGGCCGCACGCAAGCAATGGCTGGCCAGCCATCTCCAGGTAAAGGGTGTGCTGGTGCTGGACGATGGCGCGGTAGAGGTTCTCAGGCATTCCGGGCGCAGTCTGCTGCCGGTGGGGATCAAGTCGCTTTCCGGTCAGTTCAAGCGGGGGGATGTGGTGGCCTGCGAGGATGAACGGGGGCAGATAATCGCCCGCGGTCTGGTGAATTACTCCGCCGCCGAAGCCAGCAGGATCATCGGCAAACCCAGTGAGCAGATTCTGGCGATGCTGGCTTATGACGGTGATCACGAGATGATCCACAGGGACAATCTGGTCGTGCTTTAGGGTGAGCACAAGGGTGAGCACAAGGGTGAGCAAACCATTTGACAGTTCCACCTGCTTGCAGCTATGGTTAGCCGCGTTTGCAAGACCTTGCTTCGGTGTCGAATGTCACTGTTTTCCCGGGTCCTGTCAGCGTCAAAAACTATAACGTGTCAGTTGTTATCTATCATTGCAAGCACAATAACAACAAATCAGCTTTCGGGGTTCATCATGGCCAAGCTTATCCGGAATGGTTTCTTTTTCATCCTTGTTTCCCTGTGCAGTGTGTCGGCGCTGGCTGAAAAAAATATTTCCGGGGTCTGGAGGAATACCTATGCCGAGGACTGGCCGGATCGTTTGCCGGGACCGGAACTGGCAGATTACGCCGGATTGCCGCTGAATGATGGCGATCGCCTGCGGGCCCAGACCTGGGATGCATCCCTGATTGCCCTGCCGGAATATCAATGCCGGGTCCACCCTTCGGATTATGCCAACAGTTTTGCCGACATCCGCATCTGGGAGGAACGCGATCCCTACTCGGAACAGTTGATTGCGCTGCGTTTGCAGCATTTTGCGTGGCAGACCCGGCGCACCATCTGGATGGATGGCCGCGAGCACCCGCCGGAATATGCCCAGCACAGCTCGATGGGTTTTTCCACCGGCACATGGGACGGGCAGATTCTGACGGTCAAGACCACCCACCTGAAGGAGGGCTGGCTGCGCCGCAACGGCGTTGCCAGAAGCGATCTGGCAACGGTTACCGAGCACTTCATCCGCCATGGTGATGTGTTGACCTGGACGGTGATCGTCGATGATCCCATCTATCTGGAAGAACCCTTCATCCGCAGCCGTGATTATGAGTATTCCATTGACAACCAGATTCCGCCCTATACCTGTGAGAGCGTCATCGAGATGGTCAGGGAAAGAGGCTATATCCCGCACCATCTGCCGGGCACCAATCCGGATCTGCACATCTACTCCGATCGTCATGACATTCCCTTCGATGCCGCCATGGGGGGAGCCAAGACCATGTATCCGGAATATATGAACGTGCTTCGCGAATTGCCACGGCCCAGTGAGCTGAAAGACTAAGACGAATCTCAGGAGCAAAGAACATAATGAAAAGCAGAGTTCTGACATATTTCGTGAGTGCGCTGGCCATGGTCCTGAATGCCTTGTGGGCAGCTGAGGCCGGGGCACAGCAGAATTTTGACGCCGTGGACATCCACATCCTGCCGGTCCGGGACAATATCTATATGCTGGTGGGCGCTGGTGGCAACATCACGGTACAGGTGGGGGAGCAGGGTGCGCTGATCGTGGATACCGAGTATGCGCCCCTGGCGGACAAGATCATGGCGGCCATCGGGACTCTGTCAGAGGGCAAACTGCGCTATATCATTAATACTCACTATCATGGTGATCATGTTGGGGGTAATGACGCCCTGCGCCTGGCCGGGGACACGATCACGGGTGGCAATGTGGCGGGTGATATCGGCAATGCCGGCGAAGGTGCGCAGATTCTTGCCCATGAAAATGTTCTGCTCAGAATGGCAGCACCGACCGGGCAGCAGGCGTCCTCGCCCCCAGGTGCCTGGCCTACCAGCACCTATTTCAACGACCACAAGGATCTGTATTTCAATGGCGAGGGCATCCGTATCCTGCATCAGCCCAATGCCCACACCGATGGTGACAGCCTCGTGTACTTCCGGCAGTCCGATGTCATTGCCGCCGGTGATATCTATGTGACCAATCGCTATCCCTTCATCGATATGGCAGCGGGCGGTTCCATTCAGGGCATCATCGCCGCCGTCAACAATATCATCGATCTCATCATTCCGGTCTACGGTCAGGATGGCGGTACCCTGGTCATTCCGGGTCATGGCCGTCTCAGTGATATCGGTGATGTCATCAACTACCGGGAAATGCTGACGATCATTCGCGACCGGATTCAGGACATGATTGACCGGGGCTTGAGCCTGGAGCAGGTCAAGGCTGCCGAACCAAGCCGCGACTACGATGCACGCTGGGGCGCTGATGAAGGCTTCTGGACCACGACGCAGTTTATCGAGGCCATCTATCAGAATTTAAGCAATTAAGAATCACCCTTTTTTGAGACAGCAATCAGGGAAGCAGAACTATGAAAACGATCAGCCGGCATTTGATATTACCTGCCCTGGCAAGCTGCCTGGTGCTGGTGGCATGCACCGCCCAGGCTCAGGCACCGGCTCCTCCGGCTCCGGCCCCGGCAAGTGCCCGTGAAGCCGCCCCCCATGATCTGACGGGCTATTGGGTGGCACTGGTTACCGAAGATTGGCGTTTCCGAATGGTGCCCGCACCGGTGGGAGACCATCCGGGTGTGCCCTTGAGTCCTGCCGGCCTGGAAAAGGCCGATACCTGGAATCCGGAGCAGGATATTGCCGCCGGGGAAGAGTGCAGGGCCTATGGTGCCGGTGGCATCATGCGCATCCCGACACGGCTGCATGTTTCATGGCAGAACGACAACGTGCTGAGCATCGAGACCGATGCCGGCAGACAAACCCGCCTGTTGCAGTTTGGCCCGGCCCAGGATCATGCCGGCAGTGGTACCTGGCAAGGCGTTTCCCATGCGCGCTGGAATCTGCAGAGGGCCGGGGGTTTTGGCTCGCCGGTGGTGAATGGGACCCTTGCCGTGATGACCCGGGAAATGCGTCCGGGCTATTTTCGGCGCAATGGTGCTCCCTACAGTGAGCAGGCCACCTTGACCGAATACATCGAATTACTGAAACATGACAATGATCAGGACTATGATTACCTGATGGTGACGTCGATTCTTGAAGATCCTGTCTATCTCACTTCCAGGGTGATCACCAGCACCCATTTCAAACGGGAAGCCGATGCGTCCAAATGGGACCCGGCGCCCTGCCTGGCCAGATAGTCTCAGAGTCCGCTCGTGCTGTGGGTTCCCGGTCAGTCGAAACTCTCGCCTTCCTTGGTACCCCAGCCAAAGCCGTCCAGTGGACGAACGATCGACTGCATCCGCAGACGATGGTCGCCGGCATTGCGGCCAGGCTGTCCGGTAATGACCACCTCGTCACCGGGCTTGAAGGAATCCCTGCTCAGACCCTGACGTTGCAGCAGACTGGCGCCACCCCATTCGACACCCCAGCGCTGCATCACGCCATTGTCATCCGGGGCCATCACCATGATGGATGAATGCGGATTCCGGAAATTCATCTGCACCAGCTGTCCCTTGATCCGGATGATGCGGTCCATGTCATAACTGGCCTGGAAGGAGTGATGCGCGAAAGCTGGCACACAGAACAGCATTGCGAGCAGGGAAGTCAGCGCTAACAGTCTGGCGTTATGAGTCATGTGCGTGTCACCTAAGAGTATGGCGGTACAGTAATCGCGGTATTCCCTGGCAAGGGCAATGGCCGCAGGCTTATTTCAGGGGGCGATTATAACGCATGGCAGGACGCTTGTGCAGTGGCCTGCAAAATGAAAGTCCGGGCAACACAAAAACCGGTGCTGGACACCGGTTCTGTTGATAGCGGGGGGATTTCTATTATTACGGAAGCTGTATCAAGCCTTCAGGGCCTTGATCGCGGAATTCAGCCGACTCTTGTGACGGGCCGCCTTGTTCTTGTGGATAATGCCCTTGTCAGCCATCCTGTCGATGACCGGTACGGCTTCATTATAGGCAGTGCTGGCCTGCTCGTAGTTGGCAGATTCGATGGCAGCGATCACTTTCTTGAGGTAGGTGCGGACCATGGAACGAAAGCTGGCATTGTGACGGCGGCGTTTTTCGGTCTGTTTTGCCCTCTTGCGAGCCTGTGGAGTATTGGCCAAGTGTAGCTCCTTAGTAAAATCTGATCGAAAGTAAGAGAATCGGGTGGAAAAATTAAGACGCGCACTATGCAGGGTTCACCCGACTTTGTCAAGGAGTAAAGTCCAGGTGTAAAGTCCAGGAGCCAGGCCCTGGCAGACATAAGGCCCTGCTGCGTAAAGCCCCGCAGCAAACGGCAGAAGGGTCACCAGAATCTACTGGTTTTATCCGGGTTCAGTCGTTACTATCCGAGGGTTTTTCCATGGTTCCTCCGGCACTTTTCAGGATCTTCCCTGAACCAGCCGGGGTCGATGAATACCTTTGCATTCAAAGAATCCTGCATGGCCGGTGAAGAAGTCCCAAAGAACGAAGCGGAAAAGGCAGGGCAGCAGGAAGCCGGTCTGATCCGATCCGGGCTGGTGGTTTCCGCCATGACCTTTCTCTCCCGGGTGCTGGGGCAGGCGCGGGAGATCGTATTTGCGGCCATTTTTGGTGACGGGCCGGAAGCCGATGCGTTTTTTGTCGCCTTCAAGATTCCCAACTTTCTGCGCCGGCTGTTTGCCGAGGGCGCTTTTTCCCAGGCCTTTGTGCCCGTGCTGTCAGAGTACAGAAAGACCCGCACGCTGGCGGAAGTGAAGCTGCTGCTGGACCATGTATTGGGCAGTCTGGGACTGATCCTGCTGGTGATCACCGTGCTGGGGGTGGCGGCGGCACCTCTGCTGGCGGCATTGTTTGCGCCGGGCTATCTGGCCAGCCCGGCGCAGTTCGCCCTGTTGGTGGAGATGTTGAGGATAACCTTCCCCTACATCCTGCTGATTTCGCTTACCGGTTTTGCCGGTTCCATCCTCAACAGCTATGGGCGTTTTGCCATTCCGGCAATGACGCCGGTATTTCTGAATATTTCACTGATCAGCTGTGCCCTGCTGCTGAGTCCCCTGCTGGAGGTGCCGGTCATGGCCCTGGCCTGGGGCGTGTTGCTGGCGGGCATCATTCAACTCATGTTCCAGTTGCCCTTTCTGCATCATCTGCAACTGTTTCCCCGGCCCCGCCTCAACAAGGAGCATGAGGGGGTAAAAAGAATCATTGCGCTGATGTTGCCGGTGATGTTCAGTGTTTCCGTGGGGCAGATCAATTTATTGCTGGATACGGTGCTGGCCACGACCCTGGTCAGTGGCAGTGTGAGCTGGCTGTATTATTCGGATCGGCTCATGGAGTTGCCCCTGGGCATTTTTGCCATCGCCATCGCCACCGTGATTCTGCCCAGCCTGTCCAGAATTCATGCGGCGCAGACGCCGGAACGCTTCGTCGCCATGCTGGCCTGGGCATTGCGGCTTGTCCTGTTGGTCGGGGTGCCGGCCAGCGTCGCGCTGATTGCTCTGGCCGAACCCTTGATCATTACGCTCTATCAGCGTGGGGCCTTTACATTGGCGTCGGTGTCGCCAACCGCGATGAGCCTCCAGGCCTATGCCATCGGCCTGCTGGGCTTCATGTCGATCAAAATTCTCGCGACCGCCTATTTCGCGCGCCAGGACACCCTGACACCGGTGCGCTATGGCGTGATTGCCATGGTCAGCAACATGGTGTTCAACCTGCTGCTGATTCTGCCCCTTGCCCATGTCGGACTGGCCCTGGCAACCTCGCTTTCGGCCTTTATCAATGCCGGCCTGCTGTTGCGCGGGTTGTTGCAGAAGGATATTTTTCACTTCCCGCCCGGGTGGCCTGTATTTGTGGCCAGGATCATCGTGGCCAATGGTGTGATGCTGCTGGTCCTGATGCTGCTGGCGGGGGAATCGGCACAATGGCTGGCATGGGGAGAGCTGGAGCGAATCGGCAAGCTGGCTCTGGTCTGTGGCGCAGGGATGCTTTCCTATTTGCTGGCCCTGTTGCTGCTGGGTCTCAGACCTGCGCAGTTCAGGCATTGATTGGTATCTGACATGGCCCTGACTTATAATGCGCGGCTTTCTCTGTCTGGCCTTTACGCATGCAGATCATTGACAACCTGAGCTCATTCCAGGAGCAGCATGGGCGCTGCGTGGCCACCATTGGCAAGTATGATGGCATGCATCTGGGGCATCAGAGCATACTCAGACGCTTGCTGGAACTGGCCGGGTCCCATGCGCTGCCCTCCCTGGTGGTGCTCAGTGAACCCCAGCCGGAAGAATTTTTTGCCGGCAGTCAGGCCCCGGCACGGCTCAATCATTTTGTCGACAAGGTGAATTTTCTGCGTGATTTCGGCGTTGACCTGGTGTATCGCCTGACCTTCAATCAGGCCCTGAGTCAGCTTTCCCCCCAGGCTTTCGTCGAGCGGATACTGGTGGCCGGTCTGGGAGTTGAAAGTATCGTGGTGGGCAGCGATTTCCGCTTTGGCAGAGATCGCGCCGGTGACCTTGCCCTGTTGACGGAGCAGGGTCGGCAGCTGGGCTTTGGCGTTCATGAGGCGGCCCCGGTGTGCAGCGGCGACCAGAGAATCAGCAGTACCCTGGTAAGACAGTGTCTGCAGATGGGTGACTGTGCGCAGGTCAGACAATTGCTGGGGCGTGCCTACAGCATATCCGGCGTGGTGGTGCAGGGGCGGCAGCTGGCCCGGCAGCTGGGTGCGCCGACGGCCAATATCCGGCTTGAAACGGCATCCATTGCATTGCAGGGGGTTTATGCCGTGAACATCGAATGCCGGGGGCGCTTGTTTCAGGGGGTCGCGAATATCGGTTACAAGCCCACGGTGGAAACCGGCAGTGTACCGAGTCTGGAAGTTTTCCTGTTTGACTTCGAGGGGGATCTCTATGGCGACAGCTTGCAGGTGTCATTCCTGGAAAAACTTCGGGATGAAAAAAAATTCAGTGATCTGGATGCGCTCAAACAACAAATCAGCCGTGATGTCGACGCTGCGCGGGGCTATTTTTCGCGATTGGGATGAAGGCCATCGGGAAGGTACTGCGCCCGGATCAACAGCGAATTGACGGCGCGGCATGCTTCATGAGCTGCCGAAGATCAGAATCAATGTGAAACATTATCGGGTTGTTATGACTAGCAGATTCAATTCAAGAACGGTCGGTTTTTTTTTGCTGGCCGTGCTCATTCTGATACTTGATCAGGCCACAAAATATTTTTTTGACAATAGCCTGGTTTATGGTGAAACCCATCCGGTTGTTCAGGGTTTTGATTTGTTGCTGGTCTACAACACCGGCGCGGCCTTCAGCTTCCTCAGCGATGCGGGTGGCTGGCAACGCTGGATTCTGACCGGCGTTTCCCTGGTGATCAGCCTTATATTGCTGGTTTGGCTGACACGCCTGCAGCAGCATGAAAGACTGCTGGGTGTTGCCATTGCGCTGATCCTTGGGGGGGCGCTGGGGAATCTGGTGGACAGAGTCCTGATGGGCTATGTGATTGACTTCATAAGCATCTATTTCCAGCAATACCGCTTTGCCACCTTCAATATTGCCGATTCTGCGATCAGTATCGGCGCCCTGCTGATGGCCCTGGACATCATCCGGGGAAAAGAGGCTGCCAAATGATGGAAAAACTCCCCTTGCGGGATCTCACCGGCGCCGCAGTCAAACCGGAATCAGGCATGGAGTCCGTGGCGGGGCGGCCTGATCAGATCGGGCCTGGCAGCAGGGTGACGCTGCATTTTTCGCTGGCACTGGGCAATGGCGAACTCATTGACAGCAATTTCGGACAGCAGCCGGTGAGCTTTGTCGTGGGCGACGGCAATCTGCTGCCCGGCTTTGAGCAGGCGCTTGCCGGTTTTCGTCCGGGGCGCAAACGCAATGTCCGCGTGCCGGCCGCCAGGGCTTTTGGCGAGTTCAATGTGGATAATGTGCAGACTTACAGCAGGAGCCGGTTTCCTGCCGACCTGGTGCTGGAAAAAGGCCTGATGCTGGCCTTTGCCGATCTTGGCAGCTACGAGCAGACTGGCGTGGTCAAGGATTTTGATGCAGAACAGGTTATCATTGACTTCAATCATCCTCTGGCGGGTAGAGACATAGAGTTCTCGGTAGAGATATTATCCGTGGAACCGGCAAAGGGCGAAGCGTTATGAATGACGGGAAAGCAGCAATGACGATAAAACTGGCAAACCCCAGGGGCTTCTGTGCCGGGGTTGACCGGGCAATTGATATTGTCGATCGGGCCCTGGCCATGTTTGGCGCGCCGGTTTATGTCAGACATGAGGTGGTGCACAACAAGTTTGTGGTCGATGAGTTGCGCAGCCAGGGCGCTGTTTTCGTCGATGAATTGTCCGATGTGCCGGCCCGGGATGCGCAGGGCCGTCCCTCGATAGTGGTGTTCAGTGCTCATGGGGTCTCCCATCAGGTCAAAAAAGAAGCCCGCCGTCTGGGTCTGAAGGTCTTTGATGCCACGTGTCCGCTGGTCACCAAGGTACACATGGAAGTGATTCGCTACAGCCAGGCCGGGCAGGAGTGCATTCTTATCGGCCACGCCCTTCATCCCGAGGTGGAGGGCACCCTGGGGCAGTATGATGAAGCTCAGGGAGGGAAAATTTACCTGGTGGAGTCGGAGGAGGATGTGGCCTCTCTTGAAGTCCGGGATGTCACCCAGCTCAATTATGTGACCCAGACGACCTTGTCGATGGACGATACGGCCCTGATCATCGACGCGCTGAGGAACAAATTTCCCTTGATCAATGGCCCCAGAAAAAAAGATATCTGCTATGCCACCCAGAATCGTCAGGATGCCGTCAAGCAGCTGGCGCTGGAGTGCGATCTCGTGCTGGTGGTCGGTTCATCCAACAGCTCCAACTCGAATCGGCTGTGGGAACTCGCGCAGCGCATCAGTGGCGAAGCCTATCTGATCGATGCCGCCGATGAAATCCGGGCCGGCTGGTTTGAAAACAAGACGGCCATTGGTGTGAGTGCCGGGGCCTCTGCTCCCGAGATACTGGTGCAGCAGGTGATTCAGCGTCTGGAAGGTATGGGCGCGAAGCGGCCGCAGGAATTGGCCGGTGTCGAGGAAAACATCATTTTTTCCATGCCCAGGGAACTCAGGAAGAGCGCCAGCCTGATGTAAAGAAATCAGTGATCCGTATCACAAATTCGGCTTTCTTCCTGCCCTGCCGCTCAAAAATCACTATCCGTTCACAAGCTGCGAGAACTTTTTCAGCTATTCTGCTCTGCCTGGATGCTTGGGAAATCCGGGTGACCAAAGACAAAAAGATTGCGATGAGGCATGCTATATTGAGAGCGGCTGCACAGGATGAGCGGGCAGGGGTCGTATCGGCGTTCAGGGCTATCCTGAGGCGGAGGCGGCCGGCTCCTGGCTTTTGAGGGGTTTCATAATGGTCTGCGGCATGGCTGAAAGAGGTTTGCAACACACAAGAACCCACCACATTGTGGTCGGACGACCTGCAAGCGGCTACACGATCCTTGAACTGCTGGTGACACTGGCCATCGTGGCCCTGCTGGCGGCGGCAACCGTCCCCAGCCTGCAGGATATTGTCACGCGCAACGCCAGAGACAGCGGGATGCAGGACTTGATGACGGCTATTGCCGGCACGAGGTCCGAGGCGGTCACCCGGGCGGCAAGTGTCGCACTTTGTCGCAGCGTCGATGCGAGTGCCTGTGCGGCATCGACCAATGGCGATTGGAAGGACGGCTGGCTGGTTTTTCAGGACGCGGGCACGGCGGGTGTCGTGGATGGCTCCGATCAGATAGTGCTGGTGCATCCGGCGCTCAATGGGCAGAACGCCATCCGGATCCGAACGGGCAGTGGTGCCAACATCAGCGGGGATTACCTGCGTTTCAGTCCGGAAGGGTTTCTGCAGGACCCCGACAATGGCGCTTATTTCAAGTTCTGCGATGCCGCCAATGCCCCAGGCAATGCCAGAGCCATCTGGGTCGGCAATGCTGGCCGTGCCGCCCTGTCGGTGGATGACGCAGATGGCATTCATAACGACATGGCTGGAGTCGATCTGGTATGTCCATGAGAACGACGAGGCGTTTCAAAGCTTCCCGGCCATCAGTGCGGGGATTCTCGCTGCTGGAGGTATTGCTGTCTCTGAGCATTCTCGCGTTTGGCTTGCTGGGCATGACGGCGCTTCAGAATGAGGCATTGAAATTCAATCAGGCGGCTTTTCTGGATTCCCAGGCACAGTTTCTGCTCAACGACATGGTGGAAAGAATCAGAGCAAACAGGGGTAGTTCACTCTACCTCATCAACTTTACGGAAGTGCCTGCCGCAGTGGCCGTGAACTGCACCACAACGAGTTGCAGCAGCAACCAGATGGCGCTTTGGGATGTCAAGGAGTGGCGCGACAATGTCGAGAATCCGGCTTTTTTGCCTGCGGGCAAGGGACAGATAGAGTTTGATGTGCTGACCCAGGTCTATGTGATCTCGATAAGGTATGAGTGGCGGCAACTGAATGATCCGGATACCACCACCCGAACCCTGACGATGACGACCAGAATATGAAAACAAGGGGTGCAGGCAGACAGTCTGGATTTTCTCTGGTGGAGTTGCTGGTGGCCATGGCCATCGGCCTCACCGTGATGAGTGGTGTGATACAGGTGCTGGTCGCCAGTAAAAGCAACTTCATTTCGGAACGGGAACTGGCGGCCCTGCAGGAAAATGCCCGTTTTGCCGTCAAATTCATCAGCGATGAAGTACGCATGGCGGGCTTCCAGGGTTGTTCGGCAACGCCCCTGTCCACAGCCAACAGCCTCAACGGCAGCAGTGGCAACTGGTTTCTGGATGGCACCGGCCTGCAGGGTTTTGAACACGAGTCAGGGATCTTGAGTTTTCCCGTGGAATTTCGCAGTGAGGTGGCCGCCAATACCGACGCCATCGTCGTGAGAAGAGGGGAACACAGTGGTCTGGTGGTGGCTGGCAACCATAATTTCAATGCGGCCAACCTGCCCCTCAACAAGCAGCATTCCATCAAACCGGGAGAGATCCTGGTGATGGCTTCCGGCGATTGCCAGCAGGTGGCGGTTTTCCAGGTCAGCGGGCCCACCAATGCCAGCAATAATGCGACGAATATTGTGCACAATACCGGCACCGGCACGCCCGGCAACTGCACCAAATTTCTGGGAGGGAATTTCAATTGCAACACTGCCGGCAGTGCCGTCGGGCTGTCCTTTCCCAAGGGTTCGGCGGTGATGAGATTGCACAGCGAGGCGTTTTACGTGGGAGCTTCCACGGCAGACAGCTCTATTCCCGCGCTGTTTCACGAAGTGTTGGGTTTGACGGGCACGACCGCAAGTACCCGCAGTGAAGAACTGGTGCAGGGAGTGGAACTCATGCAGATCCTGTATGGACTGGATGGCAATGGTGACCGGCGTGCCGACCGCTATCTGAAGGCTGACGCCGCCCTGATGGACTGGTCCGCCGTCGTCAGCGTGCGTTTGTTTCTGCGCCTGCGCTCCCTCCAGCCGGTCTATAACAATGCCGAAGCCTTCGGTACCTTTCAGGATATTCCCGGGACCGACGGGGCCGACCGCTATCTGCGGCAGGTCGTAACCACCACCATACAGATCAGAAACGGGTGAGGAAAGATGACTGGCCGGAACGTGCATGGCGTGGAAAGGGGGCAACAGGGGGCGCTGCTGATTCTGACCCTGGTCATTCTGCTGGTGATCAGCCTGCTGGGCATGGCGACGATGGATACCACCGGGCTGGAAATGAAAATGGCCAGCAACAACCGCGATCAGCAACAGGCCTTCGAAGCCGCCGAATATACCCTGTCCTGGGTGGAAAACCAGATCAGTCAGACCGTCTACAGCAACGAAAGCCTGAGTGACAGCAGTTGCGGCAGCACCTGTTTTGAGCCTACCTGCAGCAACGGCTATTGTTTCGACGGCAGCAATCCACTGGACTGGGCCAATTGTCAGTTGAACAGTCCGGCCCAGGAAGTCTATGAAGAGGAAGCCCTGTGGCAGGATGGCAGCGGCAGGCATCGGACCCTGGTGGTGCCGGCAACCGGCATCACGGCCAAATACATTATCGAATTTCGCTGTTACACGGGACTGGACTCGGCAACGCCCATGTCGGTCACCAATTTTGCCCAGCTTTACCGGATTACCGCCTTTGCCACAGGCGCCGCAGACAGGGGGCGCGTGATGCTCCGTTCCACGACGAAAAAACTGTGACAATTTGTACCGGAATCCGGAGCTGCGCGGATGAGGTAGCGGGAGGATGATCATGAACAGAGTTAACGCAATGCTGAACAAGTCGTCATTCCCGCACAGGCGGGAATCCAGACCCTTGATATTACGGGACCCCGGCCTGCGTTGGGATAAGAGTCAAGGACTTATTCGGCATTGTGGGCGACTGCTTGCCGTTGCTGCATTGCTTTTTGCCAGCCCGCTGTCGGCACAGCTGAGTTCGTCGGATTTCGCCGCGCTGCCGCCCCTGATCACGAACAGCGCGACGCCCAATGTGATGCTGGTCATGTCCAATGATCATGAACTCTACCGCAAGGCCTATCCGGATTACAGTGATCTCGATAACGATGGTGTGCTGGATACCAGCTACAACGACAGTTTCACCTATTCCGGTTATTTCGACAGTAATTTCTGCTATCGCTACGATGGTTCGGACAATCGCTTTGAACCCGATGGGGATATCTCGGCACTGATCGGCAGCAGTGGCCACCGCTGCAACCTCAGTGGCATCGGGGGGCAGTGGAGCGGCAATTTCCTGAACTGGGCCAGCATGACCCGCATGGACATCGTCAGGCACGTCCTCTATGGCGGGCGGCGGATCGAGGATACTGCAAGCGGTGGTGGCAGCAATGCCGTGACAGTCCTGGAGCGTTCGTTCATTCCGGAAGATGTCCATTCCTTCGTCAAGGTTTTTGCCGGCGATACCGAACGGTATACACCCTATGAAAAAAGTGCCGTCAGTCTGTGCAACACCACCTTTGCCGCAACGAGCAATCCACCCTTGCTGCGGGTGGCCTTCGGCGGGTGGCCGCAGTGGAGCGCATCCGAAGTGGTGCAGTGCCACTATCGTGGTGAAGCGGGCAGTGACAATGGTTCCAACAAGCCTGGCACGTCCTCCAGCGACCGGCCGTCATTTTTTGACTTCCGGGTTCGGGTCAGTGTCTGCGAGGCCGGGATCGATTCTGCAAGCGCCCGCTGCAAGCCCTACATCAACAGTGTCAACGGCAATATCAGCTACAAGCCCTTTGGCCTGTTGCAACAGTACGGCGACGGCGGCAGCATGAATTTCGGGCTGATGTCCGGCAGTTACAACAAAAAAATTGACGGTGGCGTGCTGAGGAAAAACATTCTGCCACTGGTAGGAAATGCGGCAAGCGGCGATAACGAAATCAATCCGGATAATGGCGCCTTCATCAATCAGGGCGCCTCCGATGGCGGTATCATCAATACGCTGAACCGCTTTCGTATCGTCAACTGGAGCTATACCAACAACAACTACAGCGACTGCGATACCTTCAGCATTACCATCAACACCTTCAAAACCTCCGCCAGTGGCAACCGCCAGTGCCGCAACTGGGGCAATCCCCTCTCCGAAATCTATCTGGAGGCCCTGCGCTATTTTACCGGCGACGAGGTCGGCGGTGCGGCGGCCGGGGCCGGGGTTCCGACAACGGCCTTCGATGTCAGCGATGCCAATCAGATCGCGTCTCTGCCACAACTGGCCTGGCAGGATCCCCTGAATGTCAACAATGCCTGCGCCGCCTGTTCCATCATCGTGATTTCCACCGGCCTGAATTCCTTCGACACGGATGACCTGGCTTCGGTCACGGATGTCTGGGATGTCCCGGGGTCGAGCCGCCTGTCCGCCGGCAAGCTGAATACCCTGCTCAACAGCATCGGTACCCTGGAAGGCATCAATGGCTCCACTTTTTTGATCGGCGAGAATGGCAGCGGTATCGATGATGGCAAGTGCACTGCCAAGACGCTGCCCTTGTTCGCGAACGCGAAGGGCCTGTGCCCGGAAATTCCCAGCCTGGAAGGAGGCTTCACGATCGCGGCATTGGCCCGCCACGCCCGCACGGCGGATCTGCGCAATGCCTTCGAGGGGGTGCAGGACGTCAGAACCTTCACGGTGGCGCTGGCGGAAAATCTGCCCAGTCTCGAATTGGCCGTCAATGGCAAGACCGTCAGTTTTGTGCCCACCTGCCAGTCCGCCGGCGGCGGAACAAAACTGGACCAGAGCGGCTGGTCGGACTGTTCGCTGGTGGATGTCACGGTGGAATCCGCCGATGCCAATGGCGGGCGCCTGCTGATCGCCTGGGAGGATTCGCTGTGGGGCAATGACTATGACATGGACGGCATTGCCCGTCTCGAATACTGCATCGGCACGGACACCTCCCTGTGTCCCGGCCGGCCGGCCAATACCCCTGATGACCTGGACAATACCTCTGGTTCAGCAGGTGGCAATCCTGTCTGGTCGGACTTCGAATGGAAGACATCGGGCCTGAGCGCCGACAGTGTTCAATTCAGAATGTCCATCCCGCAGGCGAACGCCGGCAACGCGCTGCGCTTCGGCTATATCATCAGCGGGGTCCAGGACGGGCTGAGCACGACCTTGTTCACCAATGCGCCCAGTGCCGTCAGAAATAACGCACCGACCACCGGCAGTGGAGGCAAGTTTGTCGCCCAGGGCACCATCGGCAATGGCGAGCAGTCCTTTCTGCTGCGTCAGGGTGGCTTCACGATCAGCCGGCTGAGCGGGGGCGGCGGTAATCAGATCATTTACACGGAGCCGGCCGTCTACAGTGCGTCGAGCCTGTCCACGGCAGGCAGCCTGCTGAAAAATCCGCTGTGGTATGCCGCCAAATACGGCAGTTTCATCGACATCGACGGCGATGGCACGCCGCAATTCGGCGGCAATGCCAGCGATACCCGGGAATGGGATGTGCGCGATACCGAGGGCAATCCCGGCGCCGATGGCATTCCGGACAATTTTTTCCCGGTGCGCAATCCTTCCCGTCTGCTGACCAGTCTGAACCAGGTCTTCGAAGCCATTACCGGCCGGATCTCCTCGGGCACTGCGGCCGCCGTGGTGGCCAACAGCAGCACCGGCCTCGGCGCCGTGTATCAGGCCTATTACCATCCGAGCTTTACCGATCCCAACGATACCACCGTGAGCTGGGGAGGGGTCCTGCATGCCATGTTCATCGACGAGTCCGGCCGCTTCCGTGAAGACAATGGCAGCAAGGGCACACTGGAAGACACGGATACGGATTTCGTCGTCAATATTTTCTTTGACCAGAGCGTCGTGCCCAGCCGGACCCGCTTTCAGCGCTTCACCCAGACCGGTTCCGGAGCCTCGGGGGTCTTGACGCCACTGGGGCAGCCGGTGGACCTGGAACTTTTCGGTTCCATCTGGAATGCGCGGGATGTGCTGGGCAATATCAGCCAGACCGACCTGCTGACCCAGCGCGGCCTCAGTGGTGTCAGCGGAAAATACAATGAGCCGGCCCAGAACAAACGCTATATCTTCACCTACCTGGACGACATCAGCAGCGGGACCCTGGGCGTCGTCGATCCGGGTGAGGTCCTCGATCTGGTTGACAGCAATTTTGATCCGGGGACCTCAATTCGTCACCGCTATCTCGGCCTGGCGAACCCGATGCAGGCCCGGGACGTGATCCGCTATATCCGTGGCCAGGACATGAGTGGCTTCAGAAGCCGTTTGGCCGATATTCCCGGGGATGGCACGACCACGCCCAGACACTGGCTGCTGGGTGATATCGTGCACTCCTCGCCACTGGTCGTGAACCCGCCGGATGCGCGTTTTGACATCAACTTCGGCGATACCACCTATGATACCTTCAAACGCCAATATCAGCGGCGGCGGCAGATGATCTATGCCGGAGCGAACGATGGCATGCTGCATGGCTTCAATGGCGGGGTCTGGGATCCGTTGACGAAGACTTTTTTCACCCAGACCTTCGATGAGCTCACCGGCACCTTCACCGGCGGCGAGGCTCATGCGCTGGGCGCCGAGATGTGGGCCTATGTGCCCATGAGTCTGTTGCCCCACCTGCAGTGGCTCACCGAAGAAGCCTATCCCCACGTTTATTACATGGATGCGCCCCCGCTTGCTTTCGACGCCAATATTTTCACTGCTGATGCCGTGCATCCGGGGGGCTGGGGCACGGTGCTGGTTGCCGGGATGCGCCTGGGTGGCGGTGAGTTCCCGCTGGACCTCGATGATGATGGCAGTGACGAAACACTGATGAGGTCTTCCTTTGTCATCATGGACATCACCGATCCGGAACGGCCACCGACCCTGATTGCGGAAATCTCCCCGCCGAATCTGGGCTTCACCACCAGTAACCCCACGCTGATCAGAGCCCGCATTCCGGATTCGTCCGGCAGTTTCAGCACCCCGCAGGTAAACCGCTGGTTGCTGGTATTTGGCTCGGGTCCGGATTCGCTCGATACAGCCACCAGTGTCAGCGATCCCCGGATCTTTGCTTATGATCTGGTGGCGCGGAGCCTGGTGACGATTGACAGCGCGGCCCAGGTCAGTGGCACCAATCCCAGTGGTTTTTTCGGGGATTTCCAGACCGTGGACTGGAACAATGATTTTGTTGATGACACGGTGTATGCCGGCACCGTCGAGGGTTCTGCGCTGGCGCCGGGAGGCCGCATGAAAAGAATCGTGCTGGCGAATCAGACCGCCATGGGGCTGTCGACCGGAGGTGCCTTGATGAGCGACCTGCTGGTGACGAATCAGCCCATCATGGCCAGGCCGGTTTCCCGGGTCGATGTGGCCAGGGACGAGCGCTGGATATTGTTCGCAAGCGGTCGCTTGTTCACGCGTGATGACAATGAGTTGTCGCAGCAGCAGAGCGTCTATGGTGTCAAGGAACCTGCAAATTTCGATACCTCCCTCGTCAGTACAGGGACGCTGGTCAATACCACCAATATCCTTGTCGAAACCAATGGCAATATTTCCGATTCGGTACTGGGAACGCAGGTCACGCTGCAAGGTAGCGATCTTGACACCTTCGCGGAGTTGAATCAGTTCATGGATGGCGAAGCCGGTTGGGTCAGGGACCTGTTCCGTATTCCCGGCCAGCCCTCGGAACGGGTCTTCAACATGCCCTTGGTGCTGGGCAGCAGCCTGGTATACAGTTCCTACCTGCCATCTGCCGATCTGTGTACCATCGAGGGTGAGGGCTTTATCAATTCCGTCAATTTCCGGACCGGCACGGCGGAGGCCTTCGGTCCGCTGGGCAGTAGTGTCACTGGCGTTGCCTTTGCATCGCTTGAATTGGGACAGGGCGCGCCATCGACGCCGACGGCCATTATCAGAACCGGCGATGAGGTGGGCGTGGATGGCAGCAGCGGCGGTGACATGACGGTGATTACAGGTTCCACGACAGGGGTAACGGAAAACACCACATTCAATACCGCCCCCGGTAGCGGCGGGCGCATGTCCTGGGAAATGCTGGATATTCCGTTTTGACAGATGGCAGCGGACCAAGGGAGGGCTGAGGAAATGGGAAACAGACAGCTTGCCAAAGGCTTTACCTTGATCGAGCTGATGGTGGTCGTGGCCATCATTGGCCTGCTGGCAGTCGTCGCCATCCCCGGGTATCGGGATTCGGTCAGAAAATCGAATCGGGCGGATGCCCAGATCATGTTGTCACGGCTGGCGACATTGGAGGAACGCTATTTCTTCCGCAGCAATCAATACACGGATGACTTTGCCGATCTGGTGCCGGGCGCCACCAGCGGTTTGCCATTGGCCAGTGACGGCGGCCATTATTCGATTGCCCTGAGTCTGACCGGGGGTGGTTCGGGCTGGAGCATGACGGCCACGGCCGTTGGCAACCAGGCGGCGGACAGTGCCTGTGCCTCCCTGACCCTGAACAGTCTGGGCAATAAAACGGCCCTGAACGCCGGTGGAACAGCCAGTTCGGAATGCTGGTAATGGCTCAGGAACAATTTAATGCCCGGCCCTGGCTGTCTTCACGGTAACCGTCACCATCCCTGTCCTGCGCTATTCTGGTCCGGCCCGCCTGGTTGATGATGAGCTGCTGCGCCAGCCGGGAATCCTGGTTTTGCGGGCACCAGGTAAAATTACCGTTCTGCTTCCGGGTAAAGCCCAGCGGCGTCATCTGCAGATATTGCCTGTTCTGGAATGATCTGAATGTAAGTTGGCCTGGAAATTTTATGGCCTCCAGACGGTACAGCAGCCGGTCGCGGCCATTGAGCAGGCGATCACCATTGTGGTCGCTGAAAACAATGCTGCCGGCTTCCCAGGAGCCGCTGCACGTCCGGCCATCGCGGCTGCGGCAGAAGGTCACCAGCGTGCCATCGTCGATGGCAGCCGCTCTGGCCAGGCTGATGGCGCGGGCGATGTCATTGATGACTTTGTCGGCCTGTCTGTGTTGCAGCCAGCCGGCGAGCCCGGGACTGACAAGATTGAACAGGATGGCGACGATGCCCAGTACCGCCAACAGTTCCAGCAGGGTAAAGGCGCGGACAGTGCTGTTCACGATGCCACCTCCCTGTGTCCATCGCCTTAGGCTGAAGTTCTTGCAGTCATCGCGCAGATTCTGCTGATAGTTCAGGCGGAT
>JAVVEZ010000056.1:0-22464 GCA_032250895.1 Pseudomonadales bacterium
GTGCCCGGTTTGCGGACATGTGCCGCAAACCGGCTTGAAAAAGTCCATGGATGGATTTTTTCAACAAACTGTTAGCCTATCAGCTCTCGCCGTCATCCCCGCGCAGGCGGGGACCCAGCGCTGCATCAAGGACGGATTGTTCCGATTTTCTGCTCCAGTTTTCAGTTGACTTTGAGGTTTTTAGTGACTAGCCTTTGGGTCCTGAACGAAAGCATGGAGCGTGTTGCATCCGTATTTTTCGTTCAGCGAAAAAGCAACAAAAAAAGCAACAAAAAAAGCAACAAAAAAGTAAAAAAAATCCCATAAAAATTTCAAAAAGCAGACAAACGGAGTGTCAATGTTTACTTTCCCCAAGCAAGTTCTGAATCCCCATCGATCATCTCCCCAACGCGACGACAGGCAAGCCAATACGGCGGCGCGGCAAAAAGCCGGACTACCGGATAAAGGCCTGCATCTGAACGCGATGGCACTGGCCTTTGCAGCAGCCGCCTCGGCCACGGCCCTGTCTCCCGGCGTGGCACAGGCCCAGCCGGTGTTGCAGGAAATCACGGTCACCGCGCAGAAGCGTGCGCAGAACATTCAGGATGTGCCGATTGCGGTCAGCGCCTTCAGTCCCGAGATGCTGGCCGACAAGGGCATCAGCGACGTCTCCCAGCTCAGCAACCTGACTCCCAATGTCACACTGGATGCCAGCACGCCCTTCAGTGGCTCCAGCTTCGTGCTGGCGGGGTTTATCCGCGGCATCGGGCAAAATGATTTTGCCTTCAATTTCGATCCCGGTGTCGGCATCTACGTTGACGGCGTCTATTATGCCCGTACCGTTGGGGCCAATGTCGATTTGCTCGATGTGGAACGTGTAGAAATTCTTAAGGGGCCACAGGGCACACTTTTTGGCCGGAACACGATCGGCGGTGCCGTCAACATCGTGACCAGGCAGCCGGGCGATGAATTCGCCTTTCAGGGCGAAGTCAGCAGTGGTCGTTACAACCGTTTTGACGTACGTGGTTCCGTGGATCTTCCCCTGTCCGAAAACTGGAAGTCAGCAGTGGCCTTTTCCACCAAGAACCGTCAGGGTTTTCAAAAACGCGTTCCCTTTCCCGCAGAAGCACCCTTCGCCAATGATCCGGTAAATGGTTTCAATGCCGCCGGTTTTGAAAGCTCACAGCACGAGGGTGGCCAGGGTGAGTGGAACGTCCGTGGCAAACTGCGTTTTGATTCCGGCACCAATGTGCGCTGGAATTTTGTGGCGGATTATACCAATGTCGATCAATCGGCGAGCGCCAGTTCGCTGTTGGCGACAACCTCGAATGTTCCCGGGCCCTTTGCCGATCTGGCAGAAAACAACATTCCGGGCACCGCGCTCAATCCCTTTCCAAATCCCAATGGCTTTCTGTTCGCGGGGCTCTATAACTTCTGTATCAACAGTACGCCTGCGGAGATTGCGGGGCGCAATGCCCAGACCGTCTGTGGCGTGCGGGGTATTCCCAATGAGGCCCGACCGGCCGGCGTGGCACCCTCGGCGGTACGCAGTTCCATCGCCAGCGTGAACGTGGATGACAACCCGGACAATGACCGCCTGCCCTTCGATGACCGTTTTGTTTCGGCAGACCCCGATATCAGTTTTGCCACCGGCAACAGCTTTGCACGCCTGGAAGCCTATGGCTTCAGTTCAACCCTGGACTGGGACTTCGCCGAGAATGTTTCGCTGAAATCCATTACCGCTTTTCGTAATCTGAAATGGGAGACCGGTCTGGATCCGGATGGTTCACCCTTGCAAACACTGGAGCCCTCGTTCTTCACCACGCAGGATCAGTTCTCTCAGGAATTTCAGCTTACCGGTCGAGCCTTCGACAGCCTGGACTATGTGGTGGGCACCTATTATTTTCACGAAGATGGCAATCTGACCGACTTTGTGACCTTCCCCGTGGGTCTGTTGCAGGTGTTTGGCCCCAACGACCTGAACACGGATACCTGGGCCATATTCAGTCATTTGAACTATCAGTTGACGGACCGTCTGTCCTTTACGCTGGGTGGCCGCTTCACCAAGGAATACAAGCAGTTTCAGGGGTCTCAAAGTGACTTGAACGGTTTCAACTTCAAATTGTTCAACCTGCCGGTCAATTCAGGCACCGCCGCAGCACTGGGTTTCCCGATTCCGGAAGAACCGGTACGCTTCTTCCCGGAACTGCCGAACGATTTGCAGAAACGCAACTTCAACGATTTCTCGGGTCGTGTTGGTCTGGAATACCGGCCCCTGGAAGACATCATGGTTTATACCTCCTACTCGGAAGGTTTCAAGTCCGGTGGCTGGACCACGCGCCTGTCGAATCCGATCAACCTGGAGACCAATCCGGATTTTGCCGACCAGCTGACTTTTGACCCGGAACGGGCCAGGACCATCGAGCTGGGCCTCAAGTCCGAGTTCTTCAACCGGCGCTTGCAGGTCAATGCCGCCGGGTTTTATACCGATTACAACAATATCGTGCTGAACTTCCAGATTGGCATCTCACCGACCTTTCGCAATGCGGGCAACGCCGAAATCTATGGCTTCGAGATTGAAAGCCAGGCGGCCATTACCGAGTCGTTCCGCTTGACGGCCAATGCCGGTTATATCAATGCGGAATACACCAGCATCGACCCGGGCGCGGTGGGTATCACACTGGACAGTGAATTGCCGAAAACGCCGGAATTCAAGTTCAGCATCGGCCCGCAATACGAACTGTCGCTGCGGAACCAGGGCTCCATCCTGTTCAATCTGGATTACACGCACAGTTCGTCGGTTTTCAACGACGCCGAAAACACCGCTTTGCTGCGGCGCCCGTCGACGGGTATCGTCAATGTCTCCGTCACCTACCGTGACCCGCTGGATAAATGGGAAGCCGTGCTTGGCGGTAGCAATATCACCGATGAACGCTACCTCGTCACGGGGCAGGCGCAGGTTGCCGGCGGCCAGATCTATGGCACCTTCAACCGCCCGGCGGAATGGTACGCGACCCTGCGGATGCATTATTGATGCTGATCCCAGCAGGCCGTCACTCCTGCACGATTCGTCACCCCTGCGCAGGCAGGGGTCCAGGACAGGTAACAGCTGGATCCCCGCCTGCGCGGGGATGACGGCATGGCGGGGTGACGGCAGGGCTTCCTAGATTGCCGCAGCGACCTCGCGGTGGATTTCCAGCAGCCTGATCAGATCCTGATCCGCCGGACGCCGCCCCAGGCCACATTCGGTGGAAATGCCGGTGGGGCCGTCGTAATGACGTTTGAAGGTCTGCAGGCGGCGCAGGCTGCCCTCGACACCGTCGGTGTAGTGAATCAAGCCGGCATAGATGGTCGTGGGGTTTTTGTGCAAATCCTGCAGGGGTTCAAAAAAGGCGTCATCGTGGCGGTGGCGGGGGATGGACATCTGCACAAAGTCGATGGCATGTGGTGAAACCTCGTTGGCCTTGTTGGTCATCGCAACGCTGGTCGCCAGATTGTCGGGATCCTTGAAGTGCTTGTGGTGCATGTCGCCGTAACACAGATGCAGCCCGACCTTGACGGCCTCGGGAACCGGCTCGTTCAATACCCGCAGATAGCGCTCAAACCGCGTCATGATATCGATCTCGGGCCGGTACTGCATGGGCGGGGACTCAGGCAGGTGGTCACCGTATTCCAATGCAATGGTTTCCCAGTTGACATCCCATTGCAGGGCCAGATCCTCATGTGGAATCGAACGGCACAATTCGGCCACATCACGGCGCATGACATCCAGATAGACTTCGGTCAGGGCAGCCATGTCCCTGGCGGTGCCGGTGAACAGGCGGATGGCATCGTCCGGAAAGGGCAGCGATTGCTGAAAACGGACGCCTGGCGGAATCACACCTTCCCGGCGCAAACGGCAAAAGGTCTCATAGGATGCCTTGGCTTCTGCGGGATAACCCAGGGTGGCGACCGGGCTCGGTTTGGTCACGCCCGCCTTGACCCCGCACCAGGGAAAGTCATCGTAGTCCAGCGGCACCCAGCCTTCGATTTCTGCCGGCATCCAGGGGGGCAGCGCCGGTGGTGGCGACAGCACACGCTTGGTCACTTCCAGATCGGGGTGTTTGAGCCAGGTGCGCAGCAGCACATAGAAGATCCACATGCGCCGCAGGCCGATTTCGCCATCGGTGAACCCGATGGCCAGGTCACCCAGGATCGGGGCCAGGGTTCTGAAGACTTCTTCTGCGCTGGTGCCGGGAATTCCTCCCACCAGTAAAACAGGACGGCTCGCTCGGGTCATCGTTTATCTCCTTGGTCAGGCACCAGGCCTGGGTTAAAAAAAGCTGTCTTGCATTGTTTGCTTGTTATTTATCACGGCGGTAGTGTTTCAGCTTGTCTTCGTCGAGTTCGAAGCCCAGGCCCACGCCGGTCGGGATATGGATCTGAAAATCTTCATAGCGTACCGGCTGAGTGCACAGGTCGTCGGCCAGCCAGGCCGGGCCGACCCATTCACAGCCATGGCTCAGTGCCGGCAGACTGGCGCCAAGGTGCAGATGCGCGCAGGTGCCGATGGACGACTCCAGAAAGCAGCCACCGAAGACCGCAATGCCGGCGGCTTCTGCGATGCTGGCAATCTTCAGGGACGGGCGGATGCCCCCGGACTTCATCAGCTTCAATGAAAACACGCGCGCGGCGGCCATCTCGCTGAGGTTCATGGCATCGGCCAGGGTACACAGACTCTCGTCGGCCATCAGCGGAATGCGGACGCTGTTCTGCAGGCGGGCCATTCCTTTCAGGTTGTAGCGGCTGAGCGGCTGTTCAACCAGACTGACGCCGGCCTGTTCCAGTGCCGGCAGCCAGCGCTGTGCGGTCACTTCATCCCAGGCTTCGTTGATATCGACCCGCAGCGTGGCGTCTGCGGGCAGATGCCGGGCCAGGTTGTGCAGGCGTGCGATATCCCGGGCCGGTTCCTTGAAGCCGACTTTCACCTTGAAATGGCGGGCAAAATTCTGTTCCAGCTTGGCCTCGGCCTCGGCGATTTCAGCCTTTTCATCGTTCACGGCCAGGGGCCAGACGATGGGCAGGGCATCCCTGACCCGTCCGCCCAGCAAGTCATGGACCGGCAGCCCGGCGCGTTTGCCGGCAAGATCGAAGAGGGCCATTTCCACCCCGGCCTTGACGAACCAGTTATTGCTGAGCCTGTTGTCCAGCATCGTCATCAGGCTGGCAATGCGACTGGGGTCTGCGCCCAGCAGCAGGGGGCTGATATAGGTGTCGAGCGTGACCTTGACCGATTCCACGCTGTCGCCGCTCCACCAGGGGCCACCGGCAGTGGCGACTTCACCGATGCCCTGAAGGCCGTCATCAGTGCTGATGCGGATCAGCACATAGGATTGTCCGTTCATCAGCGCACGGGCGTGCTGGTGGGCACGGCGGCTGGGAATATCCACGATGAGGGACTCGATGTCCCGGATGGTCGTTGTGGGTTCCATAATGAGGTTTTGGCCTGCTCAGCAAGATATTTCTATATTAAATTATTAATTTTTGCCGAAAGCATAATACAATAGTGCTCGATTTAAAAATAAAAAAACAAGACTTGCAAAAACAGAGGGCATTTGCCATGAGCGAAGAAACCACCAGGCGTATTGACAAGGTCGTGTATGACATCGTGCTGGCGGTGCGCGATGCCTTGCAGAAAAATGATGTTACCTTCGAAGAATACCGGGCTGCCGTGCATTTTCTGATGGATTATGTCAACCAGCCTGATTATGAAGTGGCCCTGATGTGCGATCTGTGGTTCAACCAAACGGTCTGCAACATTGAAATGAGTCATTGCCAGGGGACCGCGACCAGTGTCGAGGGGCCTTATTTTCTCGAAAACGTGCCGGTGATCAGCGACCGTATCAAATACCGCGACGATGACGGGGAAGCCCTGTTGCTGCGGGGGCGGGTCACCCAGACAGACGGCCGGCCGGCGGCGGGTGCCGAGCTTTTTATCTGGCATTCTGACGCGAAAGGCTATTACAGCGGTTACGAGAGCGCCTTGCCCATCGAGTACCTGCGCGGCAAGGTAATCCTGGGTGAGGATGGCCGTTATGAGGTAAACACGACCCGTCCCGTACCCTATACCATCCCATTGGGCGGCATTACCAACCGTCTGCTGGAAGCCATGGGGCGCTCACCCTGGCGGCCTGCCCATGTGCACTACAAAATACGCAAGCCCGGCTTTCTGGAACATACCACACAGGCCTACTTCAAGGGCGGCGCCTACCTGGACAATGACCCGGTCGAGGCCGTGCTGAGTTCGTTGGTGCATGAGCTGAAAGAGGAAAATGGCATCAAGGTGCTGGAAAAGGATTTCGTCATCGATCCCCTGTGACCGGGATTGGATGATCATTTTTTGTAGTCACGGATCAGTACGACAAGCAGGAGACGAATCCCATGTGCCATATCGATGCCCTCGAGGCCTTTGCCCCGGCCACCAGCGTGGCGCGATCCTTTGGTGAGGTCCATGCCCTGGTGTTTGGTGATGCCGATGCCGACAGACACATTGCGGTGTTGCCGGATATTTATGGCACAACGCCTTTTTATCAGGGTTTTTGCGGCCATATCGCCAGCCGGGGGGCCTGTGTCTATCTGGTCGATTTCTTCAAGGACCTGGGGGAGTTGCCGGAAGTGACCCGTGAAGCCGCCTTTGCCCGGCGTCATAAACTGAGTGACCGCCTGCTGTGCGACCAGATACAGGCCTTTCTGCAGGCACAGTCCATTGCTGCGCTCACCGGGTTTTGCCTGGGTGGCAATTTTGTGTTTGAAATGGCGCATCGTGGTTATCGGGGCATCTGCCATGCCATCTATCCCTTTCCACAGGGTCTGGCCAATGCCGATGGTATCGCGCCCGGCTTCGATTATCTGGCCACGCTGGAGCATCCGCTCAGTATTCAGATCGGCAGTGAGGACATCCGGGTTGGCGCCGACAACATTGCCGCCCTGCAGAAAATCGTGGCGGCCAACCAGGCCCTGTCCATGGAGGTCTTTGCCGGTTCCGGCCATGGCTTTTTTGAAGACCTCGACAGTGACAATCCCCAACTCGCCGCCAATGCCCGCAGGGCTTTGGCGCTGACTGAAATGGCACTGTTTGCCTGAGGCGCGAGACCTCATCCGGGGGGGCTGCGCTCCTCGCCGGACTCCCCCGGGCATGTCCCGGCAGGCATTGGCATGCACGGCAGAAATACCACTCTTGCGCTGTTGAACCTCACCTACCCGTAGCCAATGGCTTTTTTCTGTCTGGTCTGATACAGATACTGTCGGCAGTGGCGGGGTGGTCCGGCGAGGAGCGCAAGCGAGCGAGCGGAGCCACCACGGCGCTGTTTTTCCCTGTGGGTACGAAGGAACCTCTGAATAACTCTGGTGTATCTCTGGCCTTTCAGGCAGTGCCAGGGCCAAGGCGCCCTTGCGAAGGAATGCCATCAGCCTTTCAAGCAAGAGCAACACCGGCCTGGGTGCTGCCTGAAGGCCCCGAAGGGCGGGGTCTGAGAGGCCCGACTGCGGTGTTGCCGTCCTTGCCAATAGTCTCGCTATTGGCGGCGGACGGCGCCTTGCATTCGAGCCTCTCAGACTCCCGCAGAGACACCCCAGAGTTATTCAGAGGTTCCTTAAGATTTTTTCTCCCTATCTCAGCCAACCATCAAAAGGGAATAATTATTCTGGACACTCGTGCGCGCAGGCGGCAATCCAGTAACAAACAGCTCAAAGAACCTCGAAGAAGGCCCGCAGACGCTTGGCATTGGTGCCGAAGTCGCTGCCACCGACCCGGGACAGGGAACGGGCATCGACGCGGGCCTGATTGGCTCCCTCAGGCCGGATGCGAATCACCACATCATCCTTGAAGCGGAACCAGAAAGTGGTATCCGTGGCTTCGATGCGGCCGGCTTCCGGCACGGCTGCCACTACTTCCCAACCCATGGTTTCCACGGCGGCCAGTGCACGGTCAAAGGCCTGTTCCGGGCTGACATCGAGAATGCGTGGCACCAGGTCAGGATAGTTTTCCGCTTGCAACTGGGCCAGCTTCTCGTGGGTCATATTGGGAGAACCACCATAGACCGTGGTGTTGGGTGCCTGGGCACGCAGCGGCAGCACCGCAACATAGTCCGGCGGATTGACGGTATCGGTGGAGACATCGTGAATGGGCAAGGGTGCCTGTCCTGGTTGCGGCTGGAATTTACCGGGAATATACCACGCAATACCGGCCGCCAGCGCGCCGATGATGGCCAGGCCCGCCAGTTTGGGAGCATTGCCGGTTTTCCAGACCTGTGCCAGTACCACCAGCACCACGGCCAGCAGCACGCAGCCGGCGGCAATGTAGCCGGTATAGGGGTTGATGGCCCGGAGAATGCCGAAGCCCGTACCAAAGGGCCACAGACCCAGCCAGACGCCCGCCGGTGCACTCAGGGCCGCCAGGCCCACAGCACCGCCAGCGATCAGCGCCAGTATGGCAAGCCACAGCAGCCAGGGTTTTGGATTGTTCGATATTGAATCATTCATGCGAGGTCTCCTTATGTTGTGATTGTTGTACAGAAACGGACCGGAACGACGATGCTTGCTTGCTTGCAGGTCATGGTTTTACTGGATACCCATCTGCGCGGGGATGGCGACACCCTGTGGGGACGAGGATACTCTGGGGGGATAACGATATCCAGCAGAGATAACGATTTCCCGCCATCACAGTAGAATCATCCTGAGTCCGCCAGGCGCCTGGCCATGTTGTTCAATGATGGGCCAGCAGCTTTTCGAGCACGGCTGCGGTGCCGGGGCTGATGTTGATGGTTTCACGGTTGCGTGCCTCGACCTTGCCCTGGGCCGCAGCAAGCGGTGTCAGTCCCGCAAAATCGGCAAGCCGCAGATCGGCACCCCGTTCGGCGAGGTGGGTCAATACCTTGTCCCAGCCCCTGAAGACGGCGCCGTGTACCGCCGTGCGGCCATGCGTGTCCTGGGCATCGATGTCGGCACCGGCCGCCAGCAGCAGGTCGATGGTCGCGATGGCCAGTTCCTGGGTATTGCCCTGGCCCCGGGTATCGTTCAATTGATAACTCAAGCCGGCGGCCGCCGCGAGCGGACGCGTGCCCCCGGCCCAGTCCACCCAGTTGCCATAGGTGTGCAATTCCGTGTTGGCGCCGTGGGCCAGCAGCAGCCTGACCACGGCAAGGTCACCGGCCTTGGCTGCCCGTAACAGCGGCGTGGCACCGGTACTCAGCACCAGGTCGCCGCCACGATCCGAACCGACATTGCGGAAGGGCACCAGAAATTTCAACTGCAGATTGGGATTGGCGCCTTTTTCCAGCAGCAGCGCGACAATATCGAGCGCCGTGGTCTGATCCACGGAGGGCAGATCCGCACGGCCGCCGGTGGGCAGGGTATTCATGTCCACGGCCGAGTAGAGCGGACCGCGGCCCCACCAGTCCCACAGATTGACATCGGCACCCTGTTCGATCAGATAGCGGGCAATGTCGAAACGGCCATTCTGTATGGCCAGGTTCAGTGCCGTGCCACCATCCGGGTCGCTGATATCCAGATCGGCACCGGCTTCGGTCAGCTTGACGATGCAGTCGAAGCAGCCTTCCCGCGCCGCAAACATCAGGGCGGTCAGGCCGCCGCTGGCCTGGTACTTGACCCGGGGTTCCGACGTGACCCGGCGGTCCCGGTCATGGCTGGTACTCTGGGCATCGAGTTCGGCACCGCGCTCGATCAGCAGAGCCAGCATTGCCGGACGACCCTTGGCGGCGGCCCACATCAGGGCACTTTGTCCGCCACGGCTTTCCCGGGCGTTGACATCGGCGCCGTGATCCAGCAGCAGCCGGGCCAGGTCTACCTTGTCGGTGCGGGCCACCACCATCAGCGCAGTCTGTCCGTAGGCATTGGCTGAGTCCGCATCCGCGCCCGCCTCGAGCAGGGTGCCGACCATGTCGATGTCGCCATAGAAGGCGGCTTCCGACATGGGCGTGGCGTCATAGTCATTCACCGCCGACACCTTCGCTTCTGCCCGCAGCAGGCGCTCAACCACGGGCAGATCGTTGTGATAGACCGCCCAGTGCAGCGCACTCGTGCCATTGGTTTCCGTGGCATTGACCGGGGCACCCTGCTCGATCAGGGCCAGGGCCTGTGCGCTATCACGCTGGCGGATGGCATCGATCAGCGGCGTGGCGGCCATTGCCGGCAAAACGAGGCCCAGACTCAGACTCAGGCAGAGAGCGCTAATAATCCTGTTCATGGTCTTCCTCATATCTCTGCGAAAACACCATTACTGTCACCCACTTCGGCCACCGGAATGCCGGCACGGTCCAGCACCGTTGCCAGCAGGTTGGCCAGCGGAGTGCGGTTGGCATACTTCAGGTGTTGATTGCCCTTCAGACGGCCGGCACCGCCGCCAAGCAATGCCGAGGGCAGGGGGTAGTTGTCGTGCTTGTCGCTGTTGCTCATGTTGCTGCCGTACAGAATGATGGCGTTGTCCAGCACCGAACCATCGCCATCCGGCATCTTCGCCAGTTTGTTCAGGAAGCCGGCAAAAATCTGCGAATGGTAAGTCTGTATTTTAACCAGGCGTTCTATTTTGTCAGGGTCGTCCTGGTGGTGGGAAAGCGGGTGGAAGGCATCGCGCACACCGATATGATTATAGGTCATGCCGCTGACCTCGGCCGCCATCATCATGCTGATCACCCGGGTCAGGCCGGCCTCGTAGGCCAATGCCATCAGATCAAACTGCAGCTTCAGCTGCTGATCGAAGTTGGGCAATACCCCAACCGGCACCTTGGGCAGTTCCAGCATCGACAAGTCCTGGGCCTGCTGTTTTTCGACCCGGCGTTCTATTTCTCGCACGGATTCCAGGTAGGCATCGATCTTGCTGCGGTCGGCGGCGCCCAAACGCTTCTGCAGGCTGTGGGCTTCGGCCATGACCTGGTCCAGCATGCTTTGCTGTTGCCAGGCAATCTTGGCACGTTCCTCGGCCGAATCGCCCTGTCCGAACAGGGTGTAGAACAGCTTTTGTGGATTGTATTCCATGGGCAGCGGCTGGCTTGGCGTACGGAAGGAAATGGTGGCGCCATAACTGCAACCGTAGCCGCGGTCACAGACGCCGCCGCCACCACCGGCTTCGGTAGCCACTTCGAGGGAGGGCAGGGGCGTATCCTGGCCGAGATATTGGGCGGCGATCTGGTCGATGGTAATGCCACCGTAAGGGCTGTGCGTCTTGCGGGGAGCGACTGCGCTGAGCCAGGTACCGGGCGTGATGGCGTGCACCGCCGGGCTGATGGCCGGTTTGTTTTCCAGCCCGCTGACGATGGTCAGCTGGGATTTGAAGGGCGCCAGTGGCTGCAGGATCGGCGGTAATTCGAAATCCCGTCCCTCTGTCGCGGGTGTCCAGCGGTCCATGATGGCGCCATGCGGGAAATAGATGAAACCCAGGCGGACTTTGGGTGCGGCGGCGGTCTGGGCCAGAGCGGTTGCGGCCGGAATCATGGCATCCAGCAAGGGCAGGGCCACGGCGACGCCACCACCGCGCAGCAGGGTACGGCGGGAAAGCGCTTTTTTGGTAATGAACATAGGCTCAACTCCTGGGAGCGGGTCGTAATGACAACATGAAACGGGCCGCTGTGATCATCTCAGTTAGGTCCTGGCCGGGTGGCGGCAAGGCCCTGCTCACTGCCGGCGGCCTCATCTTCTTCACTCAGTTCTGCAAGCGCCTTCATGCGAAACTGCTCGCTGTTGACGATGCCCTTGATCAAGGTGGAAAAACGGTAATCGTGACCTTCGGCCACGCTGATTATTTCCCTGATCCTGGGCATGTCCTGATATTCCACGGTCCTGCCGAGCGCAAAGGTCATCAGTTTTTCGGTCAGGGTCTGTACAAACTGTTCCGGTTTGTGCAGCAGGGCCCGACGCAGATCCGCCGGGCTGTTCAGTGGGGTGCCATCCGGCAATTCACCGCTGGCATCGATGCTGCGGCGGGCGTAGCGATCAAAACTCTGCCAGCCGCCCACGGCATCGAAGTTTTCCAGGGCCAGGCCGAGCGGATCCATGACCCCGTGACAGCTGTTGCAACTGGGATTGCTGCGGTGCTGCACCATCAGCTCGCGCACCGTCATGGCTTCACCATTATCGCCACTTTCCTTCAGCGCCTCGACATTGGGAGGCGGGGCATTGGGTGGGGTGCCGATGATGCGTTCCAGAATCCAGGCGCCGCGCAGCACCGGTGCGGTGCGGTTCGGGTAGGAGGTGGTCAGCAGAATGCTGCCCTTGCCGAGCAGGCCCCAGCGGGACTCGTCTGACAGCGTGACCCGGCGAAAGCGGTTGCCGAGCACCCCGGCAATGCCATAGTGTTCGGCCAGGCGTTCGTTGACATAGCTGTAGTCGGCACTCAGCAGCTCCGGCACCGGGCGGTCCTGCAGGAAGATGCTGCCGACAAAGAGACGCATTTCTTCCTTGAAGGCTTCGGCCAGTGCCGTATTGAACTCAGGAAACAGACTGGGGTCGGGGTCGATGTCGTCCACCTTGTTGACGTCCAGCCATTGAAAGGCAAAATTGCTCACCAGGGCTTCGGCCCGGGGGTCCGCCAGCATGCGCTCGACCTGTTGCGCCATGACAGTCTCGTCCAGCAGCTCACCGGAGCTGCCCAGGTCCAGCAGTTCCTGATCGGGCACACTGCTCCACAGGAAGAAGGCGAGGCGGGTGGCGAGCTCCAGGCCGTTCAGGGTATAGATGTCTCCGGGGTTCATAGCGGCGGGAGGGATTTCCGTGCGATACAGAAAACCGGGGCTGGCAAGGATGGCCATCAGCGCATTCTGGATTCCGGCTTCAAAGTTTTCGCGTTCACGCCCGGCGCGATAGAAGTGCAGTGGCCCGGCCTTGTCTTCGGCACTGGCGGGGCGGCGGAAGGCGCGCGTGGCCAGCTTGCCGATGATCTCGTCGGCACAGGCGTCCTCGTCGGCTGCCGTCTGCGGATAACAGCTGAAGATCCTGGCGCGGCTGGGCGTCGTTCCCAGGGCGACAGGATTGAGCGGGCCGCTGATCTGGACAGCACTGATACGCGGTCCCCCGGAGGCGAAACCGTTGCCGGGCGCGAGCGTGAACAGCAGCTCTTCCGATTCCATCAGGGAGTTGGCGACGAAGCTGGCGCCGATCTCGTGTCTGCCCGCCGTCAGCGGCAGGCGGATATCCTGGAAACGGCCCTGAATGCTGCGTCTGGCTTCGACCCCCTGCTGGTCGCTGAACACGGCCTCCTCCGGTCCGCCAATGAAGCTTTCGAAAACCTGTTCGCCATCCACGGTCATGATGACCCGATGCCGGTATTCTTCGTACTGGGCAAAGACATTGAGATTGAAACTGTAGTCGCCATCTGCCGGAAACACGTGCTCCTCGATGACGCCACCCCGGGTCCCCAGCGGCAGGCCATCGATGTGCTGTGTCTGATCCTGCGCCGGATCAGCCCTGAGCACCACGATTTTCTGCCGCAGTGACGCATCGCCGACGGCCTGGGTGCTCAGTACCCGGGCGGCATTCAGATACTGGTCGATGAAGGAAGGCGAAACTTGCAAGACATCGGCCACGTTGTCGAAGCCGTCACTGACGTCGTCCTTGGGCAGCAGGGCGTCGGCATCGAAGTCGATGCCCAGCAGGTCCTTGACGGCGTATTCATATTCACGGCGGTTGAGGCGGTGCAGGGCAACGTTGCCGGGATGCCGTTGACCCCGGGCGGCGCTGTCCAGGGTCTGTTCCAGCCAGCTGACGAAAGCGGCGCTGCGGGCCTGGTCGGGGCGGCTTTCCCCGGGGGGTGGCATCATGCCGCCACGCAGCTTGCGCACGACCTTTTCCCAGACCTCGGCTTCGGCGGGAATCTGCGCCGGGTCCATCAGGTCGAAGGCAATACCGCCGGCAAAATCGTCCAGACCATGGCATTGCACGCAGTACTGCTCCAGCATCGGCCAGTGTTGCGCGCTGTCGTCCTGCGCGGCATGGGCCGGGCCGGCGCCCAGTGCCGGCAGCGCCATCAGGCAGAAAGCCAGGGTTTTCATCGTACTCATGGACCGTTTCAATTCTTCACATCCTGCCAGTCGTTTTCGTTCATTGCCGTGCCCCTTCCGTCCTTCCCGCGCAGGCGGGAATCCAGTGTTGCCTGCCCTGGAAACCTGCCTGCGCAGGGGCGAGGGCTTGCCTTACACCACATCGAATTCGCGTACATGGCCCCAGAAGCTTTTGAAGGCCAGGGCCAGGAACAGGTCCGGGCTGCCCCAGTCCGGCTTGTAGCCGGCGCTGGGGTTTTCCGCCAGCACGTCGGCCACGCCATAGCCTTTTTCCATCATGATCTTCAATTGGCCCATGATGTCCACATACATGGCATGCTGGGCCATCAGTTCTTCCCGCGTGACCGGCGCGCCCGTCGCCGGAACGATCAGGGTGTCGGCATCGGACTTGTCGAGCAGGCTTTGCAGCCCCTGCACCATGCCGCCGATCCAGCCCGCCGTGGACCAGTCGATGACCGGCCAACGGTCGGATGACAGCACGCCGCCAGCCACCAGGACATTGTCCCGGGTGAACTTCACACAGATGTCGCCATCGGTATGGGCCTGCACCAGATGGCTGCAAACCAGCAGCTCGTTCTCGAGCTTCAGTGTGTAGTCATCATAAAAGGTCTGGCTTGGCCGCGCTTCCGGTGGCGCCGGAGGGTAGGTCTTGTCCTGCCAGCGCAGCTTGATTCGGGTGCTGAGCCACAGCCGGGTGTTCTCGTGGGCGATGATGGGAATGCCGGCCTTGCCGGCCCAGGCGTTGAGCCCCGTCTGCTCCGGGTGCCAGTGGGTATTGATCAGGGTTTCTATCTGGCGGGTGCCCAGATGCTTTTGCAGGGCATCCAGAACCTGGGAGCTATAGGCCCCGGCACCACCATCGATCAGCAGCAGTGCATTGTTGCCGCGGGTCACGACGATATTCTCGCCGGCGCCACTCAGCAGGCTGATATCCGCACTTATCGGACTCCATACCAGCGCTGGGCCGGCGGCCTGGCCGAAGCCTCTGCCGGCGAGCGTGAGGCCGGCGGCACCGGCGGCGGCGCTCAGAAAATGGCGTCTGTGGAGCATGAAGGGCTACCTGCGTTGGATGATAACAATAATCAATAAGGGCCGGTTCCGGATTATAGAGTGCATCCAGAGGCAGGGGCAAGGACGCCCGGCCGGTACACAGCTGCCGGGTGTCACATTCAGGCATCACATTCAGGCATTACATTCAGGGATCACATTCAGGCATCACGTTCAGGCAACTGCGCACTGCCCGCCGGGGCGGAAAGCGCCGGGGAGAAGCGCCGGTTGAGCTGCCCTGCACTCTCGCGTATGATCCCTGCGTGCCTGCGCGGGAACAATTCGCGAGAACAATGCGCGGGAACAATGCGCGGGAACAATGCGCGGGAAAGACGAGAGGGGCGCAGAGACGACTCGCTGGAGGTAAACATGCAAAGGAAGGGTTTGTCTGTAAGGCTTGGGTTTTGCGCGGTGCTGGTGCTGTCGCTGCTGGCCCTGCCGGCCGGGGCGCAGAACAGCGTGGCGGCCTGTGACCGCAGCTGTCTGGAAGGCTTTGCCGAGCAGTTGCTGCTGGCCTTCCAGGCCCATGATCCTTCCGGGCTGGCACTGACCCGGGATGTCAAATATACCGAGAATGGCCAGCGCATGGGCCTCAACGACGGACTTTGGCAGACCTTCTCCAAAAACTCTTCCTACCGCCTGCCGGTGGTGGATGTCCACGCCGGGCAACTGGTGTTTCTGGGCGTGATCGAAGAAAACGGCGTGCCGGTGATTGCGCATTTCCGGCTGCGGATACAGAACCGGCAGATCAGCGAAATCGAAGTCCTGCTGGCCCGCAATGCGCGCTTTGCCAAGCTGGACAACCTGCAACAGCCACGGCCCATTTTTTTGCAGACCCTGGCACCGGAGCAGCGCCGCAGCCGCGCCCAGATGCAGGCCATCACCAACAGTTACTTCAGCGGCCTGGATGAGGAAAATTCCGGCGCCAATGTGCCCTTCGATGACCAGTGCCAGCGCCAGGAAAACGGCGCCATTCTGGCCAATTCCCCCGACCCGGATGCCGGTGCCATGCAGAAGCTGGGCTGCAAGGCGCAGTTTGATACCGGGTTTTCGGTCATCGTCACCGATATCCGGGAGCGCCGCTTCATGGTCATCGACGAGGAACGCGGCCTGAGCTACGCCATCGTATTCTTTGATCACAATGGCACCCCCAAGATGATGGGCACCGCCGAAGGCACCCAGCGTGCGGTGAGCGCGCCCTTCAACCGGCCACTGACCTTCATGATCGGTGAATTGTTCAAGATCGTGGATGGCAAAATTCGCCAGATAGAAGCCGTCATCGTCGATGTGCCCTACGGCATGCCCTCGGGCTGGAATGGTGAAGACCTGCGATCCACCGGACAGCTCTGAGGTGCGTGCATGACATCGATAAAAAGAACACCGAGAACGATCTTGCCGGGCCTGGCCCTGCTGCTCATGCTGAGCGCCTGCGGTGGCAATGACAATGTCGGACCCGCAAGCGCCGGGGCAGCACCCTGTGACCGCGCCTGTCTGCTGGGCTTTGTGGATCAGTATGTTGCGGCGCTGGTCGCCCATGATCCGTCCCGGGCTCCCTTTGCGGCGGCTGCCCGTTTCACCGAAAACGCCCAGGTGCTGGCCCTGGGCGATGCCCTGTGGGGCACCGCCAGTGCCGCGCCCGGCAGCTATCAGATCAAGGTGGCGGATACCCAGAGCGGCAATGCCGGTTTTTACCTGCTGATGCAGGAAAGCGGCAGCCCCATCTGGCTCTCGGGCCGCCTCAAGGTCGAGAACCGGCTGATCACCGAACTGGAGACCGTGGTCATCCGCCAGGGCGCGGGCTTCGGCAATTTCGAGCTGAGTACGCCGGATCCCGAGTGGTCCACCGTCGTTGCCGCCGCCGAGCGCAATACCCGCGCACAGCTCTTCGACATTGCCGATCGTTATTTTGAATCCCTGGAACGCAACCTGGTGGACTATGTGCCCTTCGACGACAGCTGCAACCGCATTGAAAACGGCGTGAAAACCGCCAACAATCCTGACGTTGGCGGCGCTGGTGACGGCCCCGGAGTAGGCGCGCTGAGCTGCCGGGAAAACATCAACAGCGGCATGTGGGGCTACATCACCCGGATTGCTCCCCGCCGCTATCTGGTGGCGGATGAGGAACGGGGCATCGCGATGGGCGTGTTCATGTTCCATCAGGATGGCTCCGTGCCCTCCGTGAACATTGCCGGCTATGGTGAGTATCAATATTCCGGCGCCACCCGGCGGCCCTTCACCACGGTCATTCCGGAAATGTTCAAGATCAAGAACGGCCGGATCTACCGCATCGAGGCCACCATGGCCTCGATTCCCTACAAGTCGGCTTCCGGCTGGTAAGCAACAAGACAGCAGCCTCTCTTGTTTGCCTGAGAGGCCATAAAATAAACGGCGCAAGCCAATGACGCCAATAATAAAGAGAGCCACGAGTATGAAAAAACCAGCCGTCTTCCTGCTGTTCACCCTGTTGGCAGCCACACCGGTATTGGCGCAGGACATTGGCGCCGGTGCCGAGGCCTTCAACCTGACTTGTGCCCACTGTCACGGGGGCAATGGCCAGGGCGGGGAATTGGGGCCGTCCATTCTGCAGCGCGTGGCGCAGGATGACGATGCCGCGCTGATCACCTTTCTGCGCCAGGGCAATCCGCTGCGGGGCATGCCGCCGGCCGCCGTAAGCGATCAGCAGATGCCCGCACTGGTTTCCTATCTGCGCTTTCTGGCGAGCACGGTTGCCGATGCGGACTTTGCCGCCGAAGACAATCTGAATCAGTACGCGTCGATGCCAACGATCGGGAACTTTGTGCCGGTAACGCAGGCCATGCTGGAAAACCCCAGCCCCAACGACTGGCTGATGTACAGCCGCACCTATGACGCCCAGCGCCACAGCCCGCTCGCCCAGATCAATACCGGCAACGTCAGGCAGTTGGGCCTGGCCTGGTCCCGGGGACTGCCCGATGGCCTCACCGAAACCATTCCCACGGTCTATGACGGCATCATGTACCTGACGTTGCCCGGTTCTTCCGTGGCGGCACTGGATGCCACCACCGGCGATCTCATCTGGCAGTATGAACGTGAGTATGCCAATCCCGGCGCGGGCGGCAGTGGCCGCTCCAAGACCCTGGCGATTTTTGCCGACATGATCTACTTCACCGCCCCGGATGCCAGCATCGTCGCACTGGATGCCAGGACCGGTGCCGTGCGCTGGGAGACCCAGGCCGATCAGCGCGGGCATACCTCCGGCGCCATCGTCGTGGAAGGCAAGGTGATCTCCGGTGGCACCTGCGCCGGCGGACTGCGCGCCAACTGCTATATTTCCGCGCACGATGCCTACAGCGGTGAACTGCTGTGGAAGTTTTATACTTCGCAGGCCCCGAATGATCCCCCGGGCTTCGATACCTGGGGCGGGGCGCCGGTGAACACCCGCGTGGCCTCCACCTGGGGTCTGCCCGGTGGCTACGATCCGGACACCGGGTTGATCTACTGGGGCATCGCCAATCCCACGCCCAACACCCGCAGCGCTCGCCATGGCGGCAATGCCGCCGCCACCGGCTATTCCGCGCCGAGCGATTTGTACAGCAATTCCACCGTCACCCTGGACCCCGACACCGGCACCCTGGCCTGGTACTACCAGCACCTGCCCGGGGATGACTGGGACGAGGACATGAACCAGGAGCGCATCATTTTCCGCACCCGCATCGATCCCGATCCGGCGCAGGTGAAGTGGATCAACCCCGACATCCGCCCCGGCGAGGAACGCGACGTGGTGGTGAACATCGGCGAAGGCGGCGGCCTGTGGGTGTTGGACAAGCACACAGGGCAGTTCCTGTGGGCCACTCCCTTTCCTTTCGATGTGGACAATTTCGTTCTCAGCGACATCGACCCGCGCAGCGGAACGACCCACATCAACCAGGAACTGATCGTCGCCGAACCGGGCGAACACCACATCATCTGCTACTTCAATACCCGCAGTTATTGGCCCTCGTCCTATTTCCCGGAAAAAAACGCCGTCTACGTGCCCTATATCCGCAACTGCCTCAACATGACCGCTGCCGCACCCGCCACCGAAACCCTGCCGGCAATGCCGGAAAGCCGCATCGGCATTCCCGAGCCCGGCATCGATCTGGATGAGATGAACGGCATGGCCCGCATCGACATGGAAAGCGGTGAAATCACCCACTGGCCCACGGGTCGCATTCCCACCAACAGCGCCGTGCTCACCACCGCAGGCAACCTGCTGTTCTGGGGCGACATCAATCGTCGCTACCGCGCCTTGAATGCCGACACCGGCGCCGTGCTGTGGGAAACCATTCTGGGCGCGCCGATCTCCATCAGCAATATCACCTATGCCGTCGATGGCCGCCAGTATGTTGCGGTGATCACCGGTGACAACCTCTCCCACCCCGGCCTGAACACCGGCACCATGGGCCCGATCCGCCTCAACCTGAAATCCGGCACCGGCGCCAATACCCTGTATGTGTTTGCGCTGCCGGAGTGACGATGAACCCCTCGACTTGCCCACAAAGGAAATGTTGGCTTTATGGACAGATTTGATCGCATCTACAAACTGCATGGCATTCTGAAGGGCCGCAGGACTCCCATCTCCCGGCGCCGGTTGGAGGAGGAGCTGGAATGCAGCCGGGCCAGTGTCAAGCGCATCATCGAAGATATGCGCAACTATTTGAATGCGCCGGTTATCTATGACCGTGCCCGGAAAGGCTATCTTCTGGATTTAAAGGCAGGCGAGACATTCGAACTGCCCGGACTCTGGTTCAACGCCCCGGAAGTTTTTGCGCTGCTGACCACCCACCGGCTGCTCTCCCAGGTTCAGCCCGGCCTGCTGGAACATCATGTCGCCCCCTTCCGGGACCGTCTGGAAGCCCTGTTGAAAAACCGCCACGCCGGCAGTGGCGAAATCTTCCGCCGGGTTCGCATTCTGCAAATGGCACCCCGGGCCACGGATGTCGAGATGTTCCAGAAAATGGCCGGCGCGCTGCTACGCAGACAGCAGGTCCGCATTCTCTACCATAGCCGCAGCGGCGATGAAATAACGGAGCGCTGGGTATCCCCGCAGCGGGTGGTGTATTATCGCGACAACTGGTATCTGGATGCCTGGTGCCATCTGCGTAACGACCTGCGCAGTTTCGCCATGGACAGCATCGCCAGCGTGCAGTTGGGCGAGGCAGCCAAAGACATCAGCGAACAGACACTCGACGAGCACTTCACCCAGGCCTACGGCATTTTCGCCGGCCCGGCCAAACATCAGGCCGTGATCCGCTTCTCCGGCATGGCCGCACGCTGGGTGGCAGACGAGCAGTGGCACCCCGAGCAACAGAGCCGGCTGCTGCCGGACGGCGGCCTGGAAATCACCGTGCCTTACGGCGACCCACGGGAACTGGTAAGGGACATTCTCAAGTACGGACCGGACGCAGAGGTATTGGCACCTGAGTCTCTACGGGACCTGATGACAGAAAAACTGGACCAGACGATAAAAAAATACAAAAAATGAGCCACGGACTCACGGATTGAGCCTGTGGGGGTGTTATAAGGTTCCTTCAAGCTGGATGAAGAAGCCATCCTGGCACCAGGAGTCAGCATGCCAACTATGCGAAAACGCAGGTTTTTCAAGATGTTGTTGGGGATTGCCGCCGCTGCGCCGGTCGGCGCACGGGCTTTGGTCGCCCCGGCAGCCCCCAGGGTACAGCCGATCCTGCTGCAACGCTCTCCGGTTGCCGGGTTTCAATACCATCAGGGGGAAAGCGTGTGGACGGAATTGCGTCCTGGCGCCGAACTGAGCCTGCGACGCGAACCCGTCAATTGTTACGATGCGCGTGCCGTGGAAATCCTCTGGCAGGACCATAAACTCGGCTATCTCCCCCGCGCCGAAAACACCACGATCGCCTCGCTGCTGGACAAAGGTGAAACCCTCACGGCAAGGATCGAGCAATTACAGGACTCCGTGCAACCTTGGCAGCGGGTGAAAGTGGAGCTATGGTTATGGCCAGATGCGATGTGAGTAAGAGACAAGAAAAATGAAGAACGTTTTTCTGGCGCATGTAAAGCTGAGTGATCAAGGTGAGTGGCAACTGCATCATCTTGAAGAGCACCTGCGGGAAGTGGGTCGCCTGGCTTCTGATATGGCGGCTGTATTCAAAAGTGAAGATTGGGCAAAGGTCGCTGGTTTTTGGCACGACCTGGGGAAGTAAGGGAGCATAATTGAAATGTCAGTCTGACTAAAATTTGAACTTACAATTAATAGGATATCCTAGGAGTCGAATCATGGTATCCGATATTTTTTTTAGACTGACACACCGATATGGAGGAGCTACATGAGTAAATATGAAATATCAATGGAAATAGCCGGACCATTTGCTATGTGGTCACGGCCTGATACTGGCGCGACTCCCACCAGTTACCCGATTCCAACATGGTCTGCAGCGAAAGGGATTTTTGAGTCTGTGGCATTTTTTAATGATGGAAAAGCCTGGATTAGACCGACAAGAGTAGAAATCTGCAAAAAGAAAGATGCAAGTGGTGGTGGGCTTAGTTTCCAGAAATATACGAATAACTATCGTGGCCCGTTAAAACAAAGGAGCAAAGTCAATTTCCAGTTTTCAAGCCTCATACTTGCGGATGTATGTTATCGATTGTATGGAACAGTTGAAAACGGAAGTTGCGCTCATTTACAGCATGGTAAAAATCCGTGCCACGCTCTACAGGCCATATTCCAGCGCAGACTCACGAAAGGGCAGTGTCATAAAACGCCTACTCTTGGTTGGAACGAGTTTGTTCCCAGTTATTGGGGATTAATCAGAGATACTGATAACTCAACGCTTATTCAAACGGAAGTGGATAAAGCCATAAATATCGATCTTGTTTCCATGCTGCTGCAAGTTTTCGATAAGGCGGTAGCGGGTAGTTATCAGCCAAGCTTTGTTATGGCGGAGAACGCAATTATTAAAAATGGAAGGTATTTTTATGCTCAATGAACTTTACTCCATGCAACGGGGGTTAGAAAAAATAGGTGAAATACCTACCGTTACGCATAACGACATTACGCCCCCTGGCATGGGAACGACAATTAGGGTTCTTCTTAAACCTGATGGCAGCGTCGAAAGAATTGAGTGGATGGATAAGGAAAAAATCAAGGATACCTGGTCTCTTGGAAATGGGAATAAAAATCAATTTCCTGCAATTAAACTTACCTTTCCTTTAATACCGGATGTGCATAACCGGTATACAGAGTGGAAGAAAAAAAACAAGAATCCAAAGGACGAAGATTACAGAAAATTTATTCATGAACAGGTCGAAAAATATGACATGAATATAAAAGAGATCGCGGATACTACGCCAGATAGTGATGAGACGATAGCAGTCAAGAAATATGGCATAAATA
>JAVVEZ010000057.1:0-22243 GCA_032250895.1 Pseudomonadales bacterium
ATGGTCAGCAAGCTCCCGCTTATTGTATGATGGCCGCGTTTTACATTTGCCACGACCGTTAAAATACCAGCTTATAAAATAAACAGGAGAAAAAATCCATGTCTGACGATTCTCGAAGCGCGTTGAAGGAAAAGGGGCTCAATATCCGCCGTGAAGTCCTGGGCAACAGGCATGTGGATGCAGCCATGGATAAGGCCAATGACTTCAACCGTCCCATGCAGGAGTTGCTGAATGAATACTGCTGGGGCGCCACCTGGAGCAGGGAAGGCTTGACCCGGCAGGAACGCAGCATGATCAACCTGGCCATGCTCACTGCTTTGGGGCGTACTCATGAGGTGGCGGCGCATGTTCGCGGCGCCAAGAACAACGGCCTGAGTGATCAGCAGATCAGCGAAGTGCTGTTGCAGACCGCCATATATTGTGGCGTGCCTGCTGCCGTCGACAGCTTCCGGGCGGCGACTGAGGTGTTGGCAAGCTATGATGGTAAGTAAGAGCGTGTCTCCGTCGGCAAAAATTGGTTTCATCGGTCTGGGCAATATGGGCTATCCCATGGCCAGAAATCTGGTCAATGCCGGTTATCAACTGACGGTGGCCGACCTCGATCAGGAGCGGCTGCAGCGTTTCTGTCAGGAAACCGGCAGCACTGCCGGGAATAGTCTCTCGGCCCTGGGTGCCGCGAGCCAGGTGGTCATCACCATGCTGCCGGAGGGCAAGGCCGTGCGCCAGGTCCTGCTGGGCAATGGCGGGGATGCTGTGGTGCCGGGTCTGGCGAAGGGAGCCATCCTGATCGACATGAGTTCATCTTCCCCGGTGGGGACCCGGGCGTTGGGCAGCGAGCTGGCGGCACTGGGCTATTCCCTGGTGGATGCGCCGGTTTCGGGTGGCATTCACAAGGCGGCCGATGGCACGCTGGCAATCATGGTCGGGGGCGAGCCTGCCGTCTATGAAGCCTGTCAGCCTTTGTTCGCAGTGCTGGGCAAGTCCTTTCATACCGGCGGGCCTGCCAGTGGCCATGCCATGAAGGCCATGAACAACTACCTGTCTGCGGCGACCCTGACCTTGACCGCAGAGGCTGTCATCACCGGTACCCGCTTTGGGCTGGACCCGAAAATCATGGTGGACATCCTCAATGCCTCTTCTGGCCGCAGTAACAGTTCAGAGCAAAAATTTCCCGCCTACATCCTGCCGCGCACCTTCGATTCCGGGTTCTTCCTGGGCTTGATGGCAAAGGATCTGCGTTTTGCGCTGGAGTTGGCAGAAGCCGAGCAGGCACCCTGCGAGTTGCTCAGGCGTCTCAGCCACATTTACGATGCTGCCGAACAAGAACTGGGCTTCAAAGCGGACAACACAGACATTTACCGTTACCTGGAATCACTGGCCGGAAAAGAGCAAGGCTGATGACTGAGCCGGAACCCTATGAAGTGTACGCCATTCGCTATGCCACGGTGGCGCGCAACGCGGCGGAAAATTTCATTGGCGGCGATCCTCACGAGGGCGCCATGCCGATGGATTATTTTGTCTGGCTGGCCAGAAATTCCAGCCGGACCTGGGTAATTGATACAGGCTTCAATGAAGCCGCCGCCGCGCGCAGAAAACGCACCTTCCTGCGGTCACCGGCCACTGGACTGGCGCTGCTGGGTGTGGATGCCGCTGCCGTGAAAGACGTCATCGTCACCCATCTTCACTATGACCATATCGGCAATTTCGATCTCTTTCCCGAGGCGACCTTTCACTTGCAGGACAGTGAAATGGCCTATGCCACCGGCCGCTACATGAGCAAGCCCTTTTTCTCGCATGCCTTCGAACTGGAGGAAGTGCTGGCCATGGTCAGGAATGTCTACGCCGGGCGCGTGGCCTTTTATGAGGGTGATCATGAACTGGCTCCCGGCCTGTCCCTGCATCATATAGGAGGGCATACCAAGGGTTTGCAGGTGGTCAGGTTGTGGACCCGGGTCGGCTGGCTGGTGCTGGCCTCCGATGCCAGTCATTATGCCGCGAACATGGAACAGCAGCGGCCCTTTCCGGTCGTCGTCGATGTGGCGCAAATGGTTGATGGCTGGCGCAAAATGCGAGCCTTGGTGACTGAGCCCGGCCGCATCATTCCCGGTCATGATCCGCAGGTCATGCAGACTTACCGGGCACCTTCCGCGAACCTGCAGGATATTGCCGTGCGGCTGGATGTCTGAAGGTTCGGGCACTGGAGCTGGATCTGCGCATAGGCGGGGATCCAGCCAGACATCTTTATGTCATGCAGATTCAATGCAGGGCCCGGGCAGCGGGGCAGACTCTCCTGGACCTGGGCTTCAGCGCCGGGGGATGATGCGACGTGTACGGGGATGACCCGGCGATCAAGGAAAGTAAGTAACGAAGGAAGAGGCTCGGGGGGGGAGGGAAGGGGAGAATCAGCGGCTCCAGCGTCCGCGGCCATTCTGTTTGGCCCGATACAGGGCATGGTCCGCGAACCTGTAGAGATTCTCGCCATCGGCGGCGTCATTCGGAAAGATGCCGATGCCGATACTCAGGTTCAGCAAATGCGAGCGGCCTTCCAATGTCATGGGTTTTCTGACTTCGGCAATAATACGTTCGGCTACTTCTTCGGCGGCCTGCTCGGTATCCAGATTGGGGATGATAACGCTGAATTCATCGCCCCCCAGACGACACACGAGATCCTCGTCCCGGACTCCGTGTCGTATCCGTTCGGAGACTATCTGCAGAATGCGGTCACCCTGATCGTGCCCCAGAGCATCATTCAGCGCTTTGAATTCATCCAGGTCCAGCATCAGCAAGGCCATGGAACTCTGGTTCTGCCGGGCCTGTGACAGGCTGCTGTCCAGGCTTTCATCAAAGGCACGCCGGTTGTGCAGGCCTGTCAAGGGATCTTCCAGCGCCTGTTGCTGGATCTGCTGCTCGGCTTTCTTGCGATCGGTGATATCGGAATAGATGGCCAGTGCCCAACCTTCACTGGGCAGTATCATGCCGCTGAGCAGGGTCGTCTTCACATCGCCATCCTTGCACAGCACGTCCACCTCCACCTGCGGGATTTCGAAGGGCACGATGGCGGTGGTCTCGAAGTGAGGCGCCCACATGTCCAGCGCCCGCTTGACCTGCTGCGGATCCGGGTAGACCTGCTGTATCCACTGCGTCACGGTAGGATGCTCAGACAGCTCATAACCGAACATTTCCCGGAATTTCCGGTTGACGAACATCAGTTTCTGATCCTTGAGCCCGGCCCAGGACACCGCTACAGGCATGCCGTTCAGCACGGCTTCCAGCCTCTCCTGAACGCGGTCATCAAGCTGCTTCGTGAGCAATGGTGTGGGCATCTTGCTCATCAGTCTTCGGACACCTCGACAAAATCCCGGAATGAAAAAATGGAAACAGAAACGGACGTGGTGCAGGACGAGTCAAATCTGCGGTCAAGACCCGGGTCTGATGACAAAAGAGCCTGAACGAAGGGTTGACAATTGTCAAGGACTTGTCGTCCCGGACCGGGTCCGCGTCCCCGGCGAGACTCCTTTGACAGTGTCATTTTTTCCGGCAAGCGTGTACCATCGGCACCCTTGTTTCGGAATTTGTTCCCGGAACGGAGATGGTATCTGACATTAACAAGGAGTCTTTCCATGAAATCAAAAATAATGAGTATCGCGCTTGCCCTGCTGGCGCTGGTCGGCTTTGCCAGCAATCAGGCGGCGGCCCAGGGCTTTACCCTGCCATTGATGAAGGTCAGCACCAATGCCTTTCCCGATGGCGGTGTGATTCCACTGAAATACACGTCCCATGGCGATAACGTGCAACCCAATTTCACCATTACCGGCGCCCCGGACAATACCGTCAGTTACGCCATTATCTTCCACGATATCGATGTTTCCCTTGGCGGCAGCACCAACGATGTCCTGCACTGGACAGCCTGGAATATCCCGAGCGCCACCATCGCTGAAGGCAGTCTGCCGGCCGGTAGTGTTCAGGGCGCCAATATTCGCAACCAAAACAATTACATGGGCCCCGGTGCGCCCAGCAATGAACGCTTTCACCACTATGTCTTCGAGTTCTACGCACTGAGCGAAAACCTGGGCCTCGCCGAAGGTGCCAGCCGGGCCGATCTGCTGGCCGCACTGGAAGGCAAGGTGGTCGCCAAGGCCGCTTACGTGGGCAGATATACCCGCGCCATTCCCTGATACCGTGGCATCCAGTCCCCGGCCAGGTACCGCCTGGCCGGGTCCGTTTGGAGAATGCTTATGCTGAAGCGCTTCCTGCCGGTTCTTTGTTCTTTCGTTCCAGCCCTGCTCACGTCCACTGCGTATTCACACCATAGTTTTGCACCCCATTTCGATGTCGCCAAGCCGGTTTCCATCACGGGTACGGTGACAGTATTCGAGAAACGCAACCCCCATGCCTATCTGCATATCGAAGCCCCGGATGCCAATGGCAGAACCCGGGAATATGTTTGCGAGTCTCATGGGGTAACACAGTTGACCCGTAACGGTATTACACCGGAAATGCTGGCACCTGGTACCGTGTTGACGCTCAAGGGTTCCCAGCATCGGCGTGATCCCTATGCATGTTTCTTTAACAGCATTCAGCTCGCCGATGGCCGGGTGCTGGATGTGAATGGCCCACGTGCCAGTCCCGATGCGAGGCCACAGTTTGCTCCTCGGACTTCCCTGTATGGCACCTGGCTGCTGCAGCCTATCGCCAACCGCAGCACCAGCGGCCCTCAGGAAATGATGAATTATCTGACCGCAGAGGGGGCGGCTGCCGTGCGCGCCTATCAGCCTTTCGTCGACGATCCTGCCTATCGCTGTGATCCCGTGGCCGTCAGGCGCGCCTGGTTTGCACCGGGCACGCCGATGGCCATCCGGCAGGCGGGCGAGGATATTATCGTGCAGCATGAGTGGATGGATATTCAAAGAACGATTCACATGGGGGTCAAAGAGGTTCCCGCTACTGTTCCACCCAGCAGTCTGGGTTACTCCATGGGGCATTTCGAGGGCGAGACGCTGGTGATTGAAACCTTGAACTACGCGCAGGGAGTACTGAATCAGTATGTGGAGATGGACGGTTTCCCGACCAGGGGACTATTGCATTCCGATGCACTGCGGACGCTGGAAAGAATCCGCTTCAATCCGGATACCCAGCGTGTGGAGATGAGCATCGAGCACGTCGATCCGAAATTTTTTACCCGGGATTTCCCACTTGCCGAGGCTCGATACGGGCCCACAAACCTGGAAATTCAAACCTTTGGCTGTATTCCTGAAATTCTGAAATAGTCCCTGATGTCCTTGTTGACTCCCGATATTTTGCTGCTTCTGGGTATCATCGCCCTGTGTACCGGCTTCGTGAAAGCGGGTGTCCCGTCGCTGGGTGCTCTGCTGTCGGCGGGTGTGGCACTGGTGTTCCCTCCTCGTGATGCGCTGGGGATTACCCTGATGTTTCTGCTGGTGGGGGATATCGTGGCAGTCAGCCTGTACTGGCGCCTGGCGCACTGGGACGAGCTCAGGAAAATGATAGTACCGGTATTGCTGGGCATCGCCATGGGCGGGGTGCTGCTGTATTTTCTCGACAACGACAGTCTGGGGCTGGCCATAGGACTTCTGGTGGTGTTCCTGGTGTCGCTGGAACCTTTCCGGCCACAGTTGACGCGCTGGGCCTTGGCGCATCCTGGCAAGGCCAGAGGCGGGTCCGGTTTTCTGGCCGGCGTCGCCACCACCATTGGCAATGCCGCCGGGCCGATACTGTCGCTCTATTTCCTGTTGCTGAAACTGGACAAGAAGACGTTCGTCGGCACCGGCACCATTTTTTATCTCTGTGTCAACCTGACGAAAATCCCCATCTTTATTACCATGGAGGTGTTTCAGCTCAAATACCTGCTGTCAGTGCTCCTCACCGCCCCCCTGGTCTTTGTTGGTGCGGTTGGCGGCCGGAAGTTTCTGGAATGGATTTCCCAGCGCTGGTTCAATCGACTCATCCTGGTATTTACCGGGCTTGCCGGGCTCTGGCTGGTTCTGCGCTATGTGGTTTCCACCTGACTAGCGCCTTGCGGCACAGAGTTTTGAGGCTTTCCAAGCGGAACAGTTGACAAGCATCAATAGTGGCGTCTGCTGAGCGCCTAGAATCAAAAACGTATTGGCAGGTATCAAAACATGGGCTATGGTGGCCCCCACTGAGAAAGGCACGAGGAGATTGCAATGGCTGAATCGGAACTGCAAAAACAGATGAATGAGCTCAAGAGTGATCTCAAATCGCTACAAACGGATGTGTCGGAGCTGGCGAAAATCCTGAAAGACCTGGGCGTCGGCAAAGTGAACGAGGCCACAGGTTCCATGGAAGATGAATTGGGCAAGGCTCAGGAAGAGTTGCGGCGGCGTTGGAGTGAAGCGCGCACACGCGGAAAAAGCACTCTGGATGAGCTCGAAGGGGATATTGGCCAGCACCCGGTTTCCAGTGTACTGACCGCATTTGGTATTGGCTTCATCATTGCCAAGCTGATGGATTTCGGGGGGCGGCGCTGAACCACTTGATCGATATTCTGATTGCCACTGTCGAGCTCTTTGAAGCAGAAGGCAGGGCATTGAGACGGGCCACTGTGCGCGTGGGCTGGATGCTGGCTATGATTGCACTGGCCGGGTTTTTTGCCATTGTGGCTGCGGCCCTGATCTTATGGGCGTTTTATCAGTATCTGCTGACGGCAATGAGCGTCGCCACCGCCGCGCTGCTGACGGGGATGCTGTCACTGGTTTTTTTGGGTATCCTGCTATGGCTGGTGAACAGGCTGAAGCGCTGACGATAGACGAGGCAAAGCAGCATCTGCGAGAGTTGGCCCGGGAGGGGGGCATGAGCGCCTGGGTAAGGCGGCGCCCCTTGCGCGCCGTTGCCTGTGGCTTTGTCGCGGGCATTTTTCTGGCGAGTTCACCGCGCACCCAGGACTTGCTGGTGCGTGGTCTGTCGCATCAGCTTTTGAAATCCTTGTTTTAGGGAAGATTCCGGGACGTTTCTGCTAAAAACTCTTCAGTTCCAGCCCTATACCCCAACTGGTGACAGACTGATAATAGTCCACCAGATCGCTGTTGTAGCCGGTCTTGCCCCAGATGATGAAAGGCAGACCGCCAATGCTGGCAGTGAGTTCCAGGGTGCTGGTGTTGTGTGCCAGGGGTTTGCCGGCACCGGTGGTCTGGGTCAACGCCAATTTGCCCATGCACAGATCATCGCCGAAGATGCAGAATGCACGGGAAAAGTTGTACTGCAGCCCCAATGAAATACCATCGTATTGCTTGCGGGTTCTGGTCCTGCTCCCCGGCTCCTCCCAGACATTGTATTCCTCGGCCTTGCCCTGCAGGGGGCCATCATCCAGATAATGCCTGACATCCAGAAGCGTGATGAACTCTCCCAGGCGCAGGCTGCCGAAGCCTTCTTTCCACTCTTTTTGCCAGGCTATCGACACATAGTCCCAGCCCCGACTGATTTCATCGCGGGCAAACAGGGGGTTCTGGCCGGTGCTGATAAATTTCTGCTGAGCCAGCAAAAAGGATTCCTCATCGGCAATCTGCTGGCCGTTGGATTCATGGCCCAGCAGGACGAAATCGATGAAATCCTGATCATCCTGCCACCAGCGCAGGAAGAGCGAGGGATTGAAACTGCGGGCCACCACCGGGGAGGACTCCCGGGTGCCCAGGTACTGGGAAAAACGGCCGTTGAACGCCATGTAGAGCTGGAGAAAGTCTTTTTCCGGATCCAGGAGTTGTTCAGACAGGCGATTGCCGAAACGTCCAAACAGCGGGTACTTCAGGGACAGCTTGATGTCCATATAGGCATCGTCATCGTTGGAATCCTTTCTTCCCATCAACTGATTGGGTTTATAACTGGAAAGCAGGCCATGTCTGGCAAGAATACGATTCTTCAGCGGGAAAACCGGCGCCTTTGGCGTGGGCTCTGTCGCTGGCGGGGCGGTACCGGTAAAAAACTCCTGCTGTGGCGCCGGGACCAGCAGTTCCATATCTGCCATCAAGGCCAATGCCGGCACAAGGTGACGTCTGCCGCAATTCTGGAAATGCTGTACGCCATCGGCTGTCGCCAGATAGACACTGGCGCTTTCTGGAGCGATGAGGTTCTCATGCATCACCAGCTGGATGGAGCCGGTGCCGGCGTTTTCGAGCCAGAGTTTGCGGTAGTAGGAGGTGGGGATAGCGGTCTCGGCGATCTCTTCCCGGTCGCTGCATTCTCCGATATAGGCTTCCAGCAGCTTGTTGAGCAGGCTGCTTTCTTCGCTTTCGAGAACGGCCTGACGCTTGCCGGCATCGGTGATGATCGCGGTGATCTCCAGCGGCTGGGCACCTGCGTCAGCGGCTGCGACACAGAGCAGGAAGATGAGGGCACAATGGCCAATAAGGGAAGGGTTCATGAGCGTTCCTTGGGTTTGGGAAACCGGTGGTGGTGTGACGGGAGGCCCGGCTATACTAGGGAACCTCTGAATAACTCTGGCATGTCTCTGCGGGAGTCTGAGAGGCTCGAATGCAAGGCGCCGTCCGCCGCCAATAGCGAGACTATTGGCAAGGACGGCAACACCGCAGTCGGGCCTCTCAGACCCCGCCCTTCGGGGCCTTCAGGCAGCACCCGGGCCGGTGTTGCCCTTGCTCGAAAGGCTGATGGCATTCCTTCGCAAGGGCGCCTTGGCCCTGGCACTGCCTGAGAGGCCAGAGATACGCCAGAGTTATTCAGAGGTTCCCTAACAGCCCACCGCCTGATTTTAGATAGGATTTCCTGCCATGAACAGACTTTGTTTTTTGTTGGTGCCCCTGCTGGGACTCCTGCAGGGCTGCGTCGTGAACCCGGTGACCGGACGCAGTGAACTCTCGCTGTTGTCGGAACAGCAGGAGCTGGCCATCGGTAATCAGCAATACGGGCCTTCCCGGCAGAGCCAGGGTGGCGACTACGAAGTGGACCCGGCGCTGAGTGCCTATGTTTCTGAGGTAGGGCAGCGTCTTGCCGCAGTGAGTGACCGTCCCCTGCCCTATGAGTTTGCGGTGCTGAACAATTCAGTGCCCAATGCCTGGGCCTTGCCCGGAGGCAAGATTGCCGTCAACCGGGGCCTGCTGCTGGAGCTCAATAACGAGGCCGAGCTGGCGGCGGTGCTGGGCCATGAGGTGGTGCATGCCGCCGCCCGCCATGGCGCCCAGGCCATGACCCGGGGCGTACTGTTGCAGGGAGCACTGGTGGTGGGCGCTGTTGCGGCCCGCAACAGCGAATTTTCGGATGTCATCGTGGGGAGTTCACAGCTGGGGGCACAATTGATCTCGCAGAGCTATGGCCGTGATGCGGAACGCGAGTCCGATTATTATGGCATTCAGTACATGGTCAGGGCGGGCTATGATCCGCGCGCTGCCGTCAGCCTTCAGCAAACCTTTGTACGCCTTTCCGAGGGCCAGGCCTCTGGCTGGCTGGAGGGCCTGTTTGCCAGCCATCCGCCTTCACAGGAACGGGTGGACAACAATCAGGCTCTGGTCAATGAACTGATGCCGCAACTGGCGGGCCGGGATCTGGAACTGGGGGAAGTCCGCTACCAGCAGGCCATAGCCTATCTGAAGGAAAGCAAGCCGGCCTATGAGCTGTATGACGAAGCCGAGCGTGCGATTGCCGAAGACCGGCTGGAAGTGGCGGTGGACAAGCTGGACCAGGCCATCGCCCTGGTGCCCGGCGAAGCCCGCTTCTCTGGTCTGAAGGCGGATATTCTGCTGTATCAGCGTCGCTATCAACAGGCGCTGGACACTTACGATCAGGCCATCGCCAAAGACGACACGTACTATGATTATTATCTGGGTCGTGGTGTTGCCCAGGCCCGCCTGGGTTCGGTCAATCTGGCCCGGGCCGATCTGGAAAAAAGTGCTCAGCTGCTGCCCACGGCGGTGGCGATGAATGAACTGGGGAAGTTGTCGCTGGCGGGCAATGACCGCGCCGCAGCCAAGCAGTATTTTCAGCAGGCAGCCTCGGCGCAGGGCAGTGTGGGTCAGGAGGCCAGCCTCGCTTTTGTCCGCCTGGATATTCAGGATAACCCTGCCACCTATGTTCAGGCTCAGGTGTTTACCGACGCCAATGGCAAGGTTCTGGCCAGAGTCAGCAACCAGAGCGGGATTGCGCTGGCCAATATCGTCCTGGATTTCACCGTCAACACTGCCGGCCGTGTGGTGCAGCAGAGCCGGACATTACGCAGCCTGGCGGCGGGCAGTTATGTGGATGTGAATGCCGGCCTGAGCATAGAGGCCGGGATTGATCCGGCCCAGTTGCAGATGGCGGTCAGGGTTCGCGGGGCTGCGGTACAGTAAGCAGGGCTTCAGCCCGTTTCGGTTGCAGCCTTCTCGGCAACGAACTGCACGAATTTTTCCAGTTCCGGATAGGGCTGACAGCCCGTCATCATATAGTTGCTGGCGACAAAGCTGGGCACACCGCTGATCTGGTATTGTCGCGCCCGCTGCCAGTCGGCATCGACCTGATCCGAGAATGAGCGTTCATCCAGCACCTTTCTGGCAGTGTCGGCATCGAGGCCGACAGACTCGGCGATACTGACCAGCACGTCCTTGTCGGCCAGATTCTTGCCGGCAACGAAGTAAGCCCGGTACAGGGCCGAATGAATCCTGTCTCCACCGGCCTGGGTATCGGCCCACTTGCCCAATTCCTGGGCCAGACGACTGTTGTAGGTCATGCTGCGGTCACTGTAGTCGAGACCGGCTTCCTGCATCAGATTGCGCAGACGCTGCTGCATCTCGTCCATGTTGCGTCCCTGAAACAGCTCTTGCAGGGAGAGTCCGGCCTCCGGTGTTTCGGGGTGCAGGGGAAAGGGCACCCAGCGAATATCCACCGGATAGTGCTGTTTGAGTTTTTCGATGTTGGCCGAACTCAGGTAGCACCAGGGGCACACGTAATCCGTAAAAACATCGATCTTGATTCTTTTTTGAGGAGTCATGGCTTGCGTATCCTGAGCAGGATCGGGTCGTTCAATGATAAGGCTTAATTCCCCCAAGGTGAACCTGAATAAGGCCAAACCCGTTTTTCCCTGGCAAGGATGGCAGCGCCCTGCTTAATTGGTACCGGGAGGGGGAATCGAACCCCCAAGGTGTTGCCACCGGTGGATTTTGAATCCACTGCGTCTACCAGTTCCGCCATCCCGGCCTTGTGAAAGGAGGCGCATTATAGCAGGGCGGCGCGGCATTTCAATGCGTCGATCGCTGGATGCGTTGACTTTGGACGGTTTTTCTATACCCTTGCCGTCTTTCGATTTTTAGCCTCGCAAGGGCTGTCTGCCTATGAAACCCAGTGATTTCCATTTTGAACTGCCCGAGGAGCTGATTGCCCTTTATCCGGCGCCACAGCGCAGCCACAGCCGCCTGCTGTGGCTGGACAAAGACAGTGGTCTGGTACAGCACCGCGTCTTCAGGGAATTGCCGGACCTGCTCCGGCCTGGTGATCTGCTGGTATTCAACGATACCCGGGTGATTGCGGCCCGGCTGTTCGGACACAAGGACAGCGGCGGGGCCGTGGAGGTGTTGCTGGAACGGATCATGGCGGACAACCAGGTGCTGGCCCAGGTGAGAGCCAGCAAGGCGCCGAAGCCTGGCTCGACGCTATATTTTGAGACAGCATCGGGAGATGAACTGCTGGCGCAGGTGCTGGGCAGAGAGGGTGATTTTTTTCGCTTGCAGTTTGCGGGTAGCCGGGGCGTGCTGGACATCATCGACGACATTGGTCATATGCCACTGCCGCCGTATATCAAACGTGAGGACGAAGGACTCGATCGGGAACGGTATCAGACGGTTTATGGCGACAGGAAAGGGGCCGTGGCGGCACCAACGGCGGGTCTGCATTTTGATGAAGCCTTGCTCGAGACCCTCAGGCACCAAGGTATCGACAGCAGTTTTGTCACGCTTCATGTGGGTGCCGGGACCTTTCAACCGGTGCGCAGCCCTACTGTCGAAGCCCATGAAATGCATGCGGAATATCTGGAAGTGAGTGCCGAAACCTGTGCCAGGATCAAAGCCTGCCGGGCCCGGGGTGGACGTGTGGTGGCGGTGGGCACCACCAGTGTGCGTTGCCTGGAGACGGCCAGCAGCAATGGGGAGCTGCGTCCTTACCAGGGTGACACCCGGATCTTCATTTACCCCGGATATGAGTTCAAGACGGTTGATGCGCTGATCACCAATTTCCATCTGCCGGAGTCCACGCTGATCATGCTGGTGTCTGCCTTTGCCGGCCATGAACACACGATGGCGGCCTACCGGCAGGCAATCGCCGAACACTACCGCTTCTTCAGTTATGGCGATGCGATGCTGATTCAATAGGGAAGCTCTGAATAACTCTGGCGTATCTCTGGCCTCTCAGACTCCCGCAGAGACACCCCAGAGTTATTCAGAGCTTCCATAGTCTAGGCTGGATGACCAGGAGTTTATTCAGTGCTTCCCTGAGGACTCAAGGTTTCAGGCACCAGACGGGGTTGCCCGGCGCGGGTCGGTTGCAGGCTGCCGTCGCTTTCCACGAAATACCACTCGTCTCCCAGCAGCAGATGCCGGTTGTTTTCTGCGCAGACATACTCGGCCCAGATGATGTTTTCGGTTTCACGCTGGTAATGCTGCGCGATGGTCCAGGGGCCGGTCAGGGCATCATCGATCGTGGTGATGCGGTCTTCCAGGGTCTGCTCATCGAGCAGGCGGATTTCTTCCAGCACCACGGTCTGTTCGTTTTCGTGCAATGGCACGCCCCGTGAGTCGAAGGAATGTGGCCCCTTGATGGCACGGGTTTCAATGGCCAGCATGTCATAGACGCCGTCTGCGTTTTCATCGTGCCAGGTTCCGATGGAATAACCATTGAAGGAGGGCAGGATGTAGTCCGGCCAGTCTCGGCCATCGGTATAGACCCGGCGCACCTGACTCGACCATTCGGCATAGATATAGGTGGTGGCGGGGGTGATGATGACTTCCATCGGGAAGCTCATTTTCATGACCCGGGGCATTCCGGGCGGCAGGCAGGTTGCCGGTGGATCGCCGGCGGGAATACCGGCCTCCTGCAGCGCCAGATAGCCTTCCCAAATGGCCTGGTATTCTTCGGTCAGTGGTGGAGGGCCGGCAACCGCATAGCCTTCCGGTGGCCAGTTGAGGCTGCCGATGCGGGCCCACTGGCCACTCCAGTCCGGATGGGCAGGGCCGGCGCCGGTGTCCGGCTTCTGTCCGGAGCAGGCGGCCAGAGTGCCTGCCAGCACAAGTGCGGTGATGGCCCGGGGGATGCTGTTGCTGATTCTGCTGGCTGTTGTCATGCTTGCCCTCTTGTTTATTCTTGTTGTGCAGGTCTGGCGGCTTTGGGATCGATGACGCTTCCATCTCCCCAGCGCAGATTGCCGTAATTGCCGCCCGGGGCGCCGCTGTGCAGCGGTCTTACCGTGGCCATGATGCGGTCACCGGCTTGCAGGCTTTTTGGTGTCCAGCCCTGGCGATACAGCAGGTTGGGGCTGAGTCCTTCCAGGGACCAGCGCACGGTCTGGCCATCGGTATCGCTCACGTCGAGCATGATGAAACAGTGCGGATTGCTGAACTGCCACTCCACGACCGTGCCACTGATTTCAATCGGATGTTCGGTATCGAACATGGCGGTGGAATGGTGGGCAAGGGCAGGTGTCACGCAAAGAATGAGCGTCAGCATGGTCAACAGGGCGATGAAGCCTGGCCATTCCCGTCTTGTCATAAGCCTTCTCCTGATGTTCACGCGTGCGGGCAAGTGTCAGTAATGCCCGAGAGTATAAGAGTCTGCCTGACAAAAAGCCATGACCCAGGAGCCCGGCGCTCGGTAACTCATCGCAGCGGGATCCCCGCGCAGGCGGGGATCCCGGTAGAAGGCTTCTCTCAGGGCAGATAGCGGATCTGGATGCCGACGGAATCCTTGTCGATCAGCAGATCGGAAATCACCACCACCTTGTCCTGGCTCTGGAAGCCGGCCTTTTCTTTCAATTTGGCGAAGGCCCGGTGCAGGGTTTCCTCCGGATCACTGCTGAACTCGATCTTGAAGGGATAGACATAACGGTTCAGTGTCATGATGCGGCGCGTGATGCCAATATTGGTAAAGGCATAAATGGGCGATTTCTGTGGATGCGAGTTGGTCACATAATTGGCCATGATACCGTGCCGGGTAACCACGACAATGCCCTTGGCCTGCAGGGATTCGGACAATTCCACGGCGGTGGCTGCCAGGTGTTCCTTGTCGGAGTTTTTAAGCAGCCTGGCCGTGAAATCAAGTCCACGCTTGGTCTCGGTGGCGCGGGCGATGGCATCCAGTTGCTGGATGCAGCGCACGGGATACTTGCCGACCGTGGTTTCGCCGGACAGCATCACGGCATCGGCCTCTTCATACACGGCATTGGCCACATCCGTGACTTCCGCCCGGGTCGGGATGGGGTTGTGGATCATGGATTCCAGCAAATGGGTGGCGACGATGACGCGGCGGCCATGCTCGGCACAGAGCCTGACGATCCGGCGCTGGGTGTTGGGCAACTCGGCAAGATCGATTTCCACGCCGAGATCACCCCGGGCGACCATGATGCCGTCGGCAACCTGGATGATTTCCTCAAGATTTCTGACGCCCTGCTGATCCTCGATTTTGGCAATGACCTTGACGGTAGCTGCCTTTTCGGGGTCGGCTTCCGCCATGAGCTTGCGCAGTTCCAAGACATCGCTGGCTTCACGCACAAAGGACAGTGCAATATAGTCCAGTTCCCGGGCCATGCCAAACAGGATGTCGTCGCGATCCTTGGCCGTGATGGCAGGCAGGTTGACGCGAATGCCGGGCAGGTTGACATGCTTCTTGCTGCCCAGCACACCGCCGTCGATGACCCTGCATTTCAGGATGGGGTTGTTCTTTTCCAGTACTTCGAGGTTGATCAGGCCGTTGTCGACGGTGATGCGGGTGCCGACGCTGACGGCGTCGATCAGGTCATCATAGTGGATACGGATGGAGGATTCCTCCACGTTGACATGATCACGCACCGAGATCGAAATGATGTCGCCCTGTTTGAGGTTGAGATCGTTTTCCAGCACCCCGGTCCGTATCTCCGGACCCTGGGTGTCGAGCAGGATGCCCACGGGATAGGTGGTGTGCTTGTTGAGTTCGACAATGTGATTGATCATTGTGTCCGCCCACTGATGGGTGGCATGTGACATGTTCAGGCGGATGATGTCCATGCCGGCTTCATGCATGTCCTTGAGCATGGCATAGGAGCTGGTGACGGGGCCGAGGGTACAGATAATCTTGGTTTTGCGCATGAATAAAGCCTGCCGGAATGATCAGAATTGGGTGTTGAAGTGTCTGAATAAGCCCCCCTGCCCTTACCCCGGCGCGGGCCGGGGCCAATGGAGGCAAGGGCCTGGATCACGGCCTGCGCCGGGATGATGGCTTATTCAGAGCGTCCTTTGCTTTTCGAGGGACGCAGTATAGCATCCTGGTACCTGTTTTTACTGATCTGCCGTCAACCGCGAAGCGCGGACAAAAATTTGCTATAATTGCGCACTTGCGTCGAAGTGCCCGGTCTGTTGCTCCGGTACCTGCCGCTTTTGTCTATGTATCAATATCAACCAATCCAGAGGAAACCAGAATTCATGAAATCACCAGTAAGGGTTGCCATTACCGGAGCTGCGGGACAAATCAGCTATTCACTCCTGTTCAGAATCGCCGCCGGTGAAATGCTGGGCAAGGACCAGCCGGTGATTCTTCAGTTGCTCGAGATCACCCCGGCACTGGGCGCCCTGCAGGGTGTGGTCATGGAAATCGAAGACTGCGCCTTTCCCCTGGTACAGGGCATCGTGCAGACCGACGATGCCAATGTGGCCTTCAAGGATGCCGATTACTGCCTGCTGGTCGGCGCCCGCCCCCGTGGCCCCGGCATGGAACGCAAGGATCTGCTGGAAGCCAATGCGGCCATTTTCTCGGCCCAGGGCAAGGCCATCAACGACCATGCCAGTCCTGAGGTGAAAGTGCTGGTGGTGGGTAACCCCGCCAATACCAACGCCCTGATCGCGTATCGGAATGCGCCTGACCTGAAGCCCGGTCAGTTTACCGCCATGACCCGGCTTGACCACAACCGTGCACTGGCGCAGCTGGCGCAAAAAACCGGCAGCCACAGCAGCGCGGTGGACAGCATGATCATCTGGGGCAATCATTCTTCCACCCAGTATCCGGACATCCATCACGCCACTGTTGCCGGCAAGTCCGCTACGGCGCTGGTGGACAAGGACTGGATGGTGAAAACCTTCATTCCCACCGTGCAGCAGCGCGGCGCCGCCATCATCAAGGCCCGCGGTCTTTCCAGTGCGGCTTCCGCTGCCAATGCCGCGATCGAACACATGCGTGACTGGGCCCTGGGCACCCAGGGTAAAATCGTCAGCATGGCAATTCCCAGTGACGGCAGCTATGGCGTGGCCAAGGGTCTGATCTATTCCTTTCCGGTGACCTGCGCCGATGGCAAGTACAGCATTGTGCAGGGGCTGGCCGTGAGTGACTTCAGTCAGCAATTGATGAAACTCAGTGAGCAGGAATTGAGCGAGGAAAGAGACGCCGTCAGCCATCTGCTGCCGTAATCGGTCCATGCAATTTGACGTGCTCGGCACTGACGGTGACGCGCGCAGGGGAGTCATGACCTTTGCGCGTGGCCGGGTGGACACTCCGGCCTTCATGCCGGTGGGTACCTATGGCTCGGTGAAGGGTCTGACGCCACAGCAGGTGAGGGACAGTGGTGCCCAGATTCTGCTGGGCAATACCTTTCATCTGATGTTGCGCCCCGGCACAGAAGTCATCCGCGCCCACGGTGATCTGCATGATTTCATGGGCTGGGACAAGCCCATTTTGACGGATTCCGGTGGCTTTCAGGTTTTCAGTCTGGGTGAGATGCGCAAGATCACCGAGGACGGGGTGGCCTTTCGTTCGCCGGTGGATGGTGCCAAGGTGTTTCTGAGCCCGGAATTGGCGATTGCCGTGCAGCACGACCTGGGTGCCGACATCATCATGGCGTTTGACGAGTGCACACCCTATCCTGCCAGTGAGGAACAGGCCAGAGCTTCCATGGAACTGTCCATGCGCTGGGCGCGCCGCTGCAAACAGGCCCATGCGGACAATCCGGCTGCCCTGTTCGGCATTATCCAGGGCGGCATGTTCCCCGCATTGCGCCAGGCCTCCCTGATGGCGCTGCTGGAAACCGGTTTTGACGGCTATGCCATTGGCGGACTTTCGGTGGGAGAGCCCAAGGCGGAAATGCTGGCCGTACTGGATACCATTGCGGGCCGGATGCCCCGGGATAAACCCCGTTATCTGATGGGGGTCGGCACACCTGCCGACCTGGTGGAAGGCGTGAGCCGGGGCATAGACATGTTTGACTGTGTGATGCCCACGCGCAATGCCCGCAATGCCTATCTGTTTACTTCCCAGGGCTTGCTGAAACTGCGCAATGCAAAATACCGCAGCGATCTCGATCCGGTTGATAAAAATTGTGCCTGCTACACTTGCAAAAATTTCAGCCGGGCTTATCTACATCATCTGGACAAGTGCCGTGAAATGCTGGGAGCCCAGCTCAACACCCTGCATAATGTCCACTATTATCAAAGCCTGATGAGAGGTTTGCGTCAGGCCATAGAACAGGGTAAATTGCCCGACTTCGTCAAAAATTTCCACGCAGATCAGCAGGTGCTGACGGCTGAAGCCCAATAACAACTGACTCATTACTGAGATCAGATTCCGGAGACCCATGACATGAACTTTTTTATCAACTCGGCCTATGCCCAGGGAACGGCCGCGACACCGGCCAATCCTGCCTATCAGTTTTTTATTCTGGGGGGCTTCGTTCTTATTTTCTATCTCATCATCTGGCGTCCCCAGGCCAAGCGTGCCAAGGAGCACAAGGCCCTGATAGCCAGCATTGCCAAGGGTGATGAGGTGCTGACCAATGCCGGGATGCTGGGCAAGGTCACCAAGGTGGACGAGCATTATGTGAGTGTGCAGGTGGCGGATAATGTGGAACTGAAAATGCAGAAGTCCTCCATTGCCGCGGCCTTGCCGAAGGGCACGATCAAGTCCATCTAGTACTGCAACAGACAATCGGAAAAACCGTTTATGAACAAGTACCCGCTGTGGAAAAATCTGTTGATCGTCTTTATTGGCGTGATGGCGGCCATCTATGCAGCGCCCAACTTCTATCCGCCAGACCCTGCGATTCAGATATCCCACGACAGCGGTACGGTTTCGCAAAGCGCCCTGGACAGTGCCACCGGGGCACTGGATGCCGAAGACATAGCGTATTTCGGTGCGAGCATCGAAAACGGCACCGCGTTGATCCGCCTGCGCGCACAGGACCGGCAGAGCCGGGCCCAGCAGCTGATCGACCTGGCCTTGCCGGATGAATACGTCGTGGCCCTGAACATGGCGGCCAATACGCCGGGCTGGCTGATGGCATTGGGGGCGGGCCCGATGACCTATGGGCTGGATCTCAGCGGCGGTGTCCATTTTCTGATGGAAGTGGACATGGACGCGGCGGTGGGAAAGCAGATGAACGATTCTGTCGCGGCCATCCGCACGATCCTGCGGGAAGAACGTCTGCGCTATCTGCCACCGGTGCTGGTGGATCCGCAGCGCCGCATCGTGATTCGCTTCAATGATCCGGAAATTCGCAGTCAGGCTTCCGGCCTGATCCGTGACGAGTTCCCGGAGATGGTGTTCCGCAGTATTGAAACCAACGGGGAATACATACTCTATCTGAGTATGTCGGAGGCCCGGATTCTGGAGCTGCAGAGCTATGCCCTGCAGCAGAACCTGACGACCCTGCGTTCCCGCGTGAACGAATTGGGGGTCAAGGAGCCCCGCATCCAGCCCATGGGCAGCAATCGCATCATCATCGAGTTGCCGGGGATTCAGGACACCGCCAGAGCCAAGGAGTTGATCAGTGCCGTGGCCACGCTGGAGATTCACCTGGGTGCGGAGCCGGATGCCGCGCCGGGCACCACGGCGGCCTATGAATACCAGGGTGTGCAGAACCGGATCAATACCGATATCGTGGTGGCAGGAGAGAGTGTTACCAACGCCCAGTCCTCGTTTGACGAAAATGGTCTGCCGCAGGTAAACATCACCCTGGATGCGGTAGGGGCCCGAAGGATGAATGAGGCCACGCGGGGCAATATCGGCAAGCCCATGGCCATATTGCTGATCGAAACCAAGACCAGAACCGTCACCGAACGGGGAGCCGACGGCGAACCGGTGAGCCGCTCCGAGCCCTATGAAGAATCCCGCATGATCAGTTGGGCGACGATCCAGGCGGCGCTGGGCCGCCAGTTCAGAATCACCGGACTGGAAGCCAAGGAAGCCAATGACCTGGCGTTGTTGATTCGTTCCGGGGCACTGGCGGCCCCCATGTATTTTCTGGAGGAGCGAACGGTGGGGCCCAGCCTGGGCCAGGAAAACATCGAACGTGGATTGCTCTCGGTGGAGATCGGTTTTGCCGTGGTGCTGGCTTTCATGCTGGCCTATTACCGCTTTTGCGGGCTGGCGGCCAATATTGCGCTGGGGGTCAACCTGTTGTTTCTGGTGGCGGTGATGTCCATCATCGGCGCCACGCTCACGATGCCGGGCATTGCCGGCATCGTGCTGACCGTGGGCATGGCCGTGGATGCCAACGTGCTGATTTTTTCCCGCATCCGGGAAGAGCTGCGCGATGGCTCCGGAGTACAGGTTGCGATCAATGCCGGTTTTGAACGGGCACTGGTGACCATCCTGGATGCCAACGTGACGACGCTGATCGTCGCCATCATCCTGTATTCCATTGGCACCGGGCCGGTCAAGGGCTTTGCCGTAACCCTGTCCATTGGGATCGTGACGTCGATGATTACCGCCATCATGGTGACCCGGGCCATCATCAACCTGGTCTATGGCGGCCGCAATGTGAAACAGATGTCCATTGGCGTAAAGGCGCCTGAAATTCCTGCCGCAAGTTCCGGAGCCCGCTGAGCCATGCAAAATATCAATACCATCGATTTTATGGGTAAACGCAAGGCGGCCATTGTCTTTTCCTGCACCCTGATCCTGATTTCACTGGTCTCTTTTGTTGTCAACGGCATGAAGTTCGGGCTGGATTTTACGGGCGGTACCCAGATCGAGGTTGCTTACTCGGAGCCCGTGGTCCTGGATGATATCAGGGCGATCCTGAGTGACGGGGCTTACCAGAATTTCGAGGTGGTGTTTTTCGGATCAGAACAGGATGTGCTGGTTCGCATTCAGGAAACCGCCGAGAGCCAGGGCAATCCCGAACAGGCGGGTCAGACCGGTGAGCGGGTCGCGGCATTGATGCAGGCAGCCAGCAGCGCCGAGGTGCAACTGCTCAGGTCGGAATATGTCGGTTCGGTGGTGGGCGAGGAACTGCGCGAACAGGGGGGCCTGGGCATGCTGGTGGCCCTGATCATGATCATGATCTACATCGCGATGCGTTTTCAGTTCAAGTTCGCGGTGGGTGCGGTGGTGGCTCTTGCTCATGATGTGATCATCACCCTGGGCTTCTTCTCGGTCATGCAGTATGACTTTGATCTGACGGTGCTGGCCGGTCTGCTGGCCGTGATCGGCTACTCGCTGAATGACACCATCGTGGTCTTTGACCGGATCCGGGAAAACTTCAGGGTGTTGCGGAAGATGGAGGTGAAGGAACTGATCAATGTGTCCATCACGGTCACCCTGAGCCGGACCATCATCACCTCCGGCACCACCCTGATGGTGCTCGTGGCCCTGTTTCTGGTGGGTGGGGAATCAGTGCGCGGCTTCAGCATGGCGCTGATCGTAGGTATCGGCATCGGCACCTACTCGTCCATTTTTGTGGCTGCCAATGTGCTGGTGCACATGCAGGTCAGCAAGGAGGATCTGATGCCACCCGCGAGGGATGACGAGGCCCTGGACAGTTTGCCCTGAGGAGATATACCCCTGCGCTGGCAAGGACTGTATCCCCGCCAGCGCGTCTGCTCAGTTGACAATGGCCCTGAGCAATTGCTTGAAGCAGCGGGTATTGCCAAAGATCAGGGTGTCGCTGTCAAGGCATTCGGGGTTGCCTGAGGGGTCGCTGATCAGACCGCCGGCTTCCTGCACCAGCAGAATTCCGGCGGCACTGTCCCATGGATTGATGCCTGCCATCCAGCCCGCATCGAGCCGGCCTGCTGCCACATAGGCGAGGTCGAGGGCGGCGGAACCGGTAACGCGCAGCCCCGCCACCTTGCCCTGCAGTTTTTCCTGAATGTTCAGAAAGTCCGTATAGTTTTTGAGACCGGCGCAACTGAGGCTGATGGTGGCGCTGTCCAGTGTGCTCTTGCTGCCGACACGCATGCGGGTGCCGTTGAGCTGAGCGCCAGCGCCCCGGGATGCCGTAAACTCGTCCCCGCGAACCGGATCAAGAATCAGTGCGTGCTGGATTTTGTTATTCTGCACACAGGCCATCGAAATGCAGAAATGCGGGAAACCCAGAATGAAATTGCGGGTGCCATCGATGGGGTCGATGATCCAGGTGGTGTTTGGGTCCTTGCCCTGTCTGATACCGGATTCCTCGCACATGAAGCCATGGTCGGGATGGGCCTTGTTGATATGGTAGATCAGGGTATCTTCCACGGCCTTGTCAATATCCGTCACAAAATCATTTTTGCCTTTTTCGAAAATCCTGATGCGATCGGGTCTTGCCACTGCCTGCACGATGGTTTCGGCAGCCTCGCGTGCGGCACGCAAGGCGATGTTCAATATTGGATGCATGGTGAAGTATCTTGAGGATGGATGGAAGCCAGTCGATTCGGGGGGCATGATAACAAAGATAGCGCAGCTGGGGTTACTGATACTTTGTCACGGGCCACATAACCGTTACCATAGCGTCCCGCAATCATCTGCCTGCAGGCAGCAACCGAGGTTCATTCTTTTGTCTCTGCATAATGTACGCATCGTCCTGGTCAATCCTTCCCATCCCGGGAATATCGGCGCAGCGGCGCGCGCGATGAAAAACATGGGCCTGACGAGGCTTTATCTGGTTGCCCCGGAAGATTATCCCTCGAAGACGGCTGAGGGCCGTGCCGTTTCCGCCGTGGATGTGCTGGATCAGGCTGTCGTGACCCAGACTCTGCAAGAGGCCATCGTCGGTTGTGGCCTGGTCATCGGCACCAGTGCCCGGTCGCGCAGCATTCCCTGGCCGGTGCTGATGCCGGAGGTTTGTGCCGGCAGGATC
>JAVVEZ010000058.1:0-21912 GCA_032250895.1 Pseudomonadales bacterium
CATGAAGAAAGTTGTTTAAGGAGAACCCCGGCAAGCCTGAATTCCAGACAACAAAAAGCCAGGTTTTTGGCCTGGCTTGATCTATTTCTTTTGAACAGACTTTTAGTCTGACAAGAATACCCCTCTTATTTTTATTCAGTGCCCTGGTACATGCCTGGGCACTTTCCCCCCCCTTGTTATTCTGTCTACCTGTGGTCTGTTGGCATTCTATCTTCATTTTTTGCCAATGAGCAACGGAATAAAACAAACGGTCATTACAGGTTTTCGTTCAACAGGGGCGCATTGACCCAATAGACCCTGACACCAGCGCGCCGGCTGGCATTCTCATAGGCCTGAATTTTCCTTTGATCATACTTTTCAAGATAGGTGCCATTGCGCGCACTCCCGGGTTCCGCATTCTGAGGTACGGTGCTACAGGCACTCAAGACCGACAATATAACGAACATGGAAAAAAAATCTTTGGTTTTCATAGCACTGCCTCCTTGTATCGTCCTGTGAAATTGATCAAAGCAGTTCAGAACCCCTCCTGAAAACCCAAATTCGCGAGGGTGGAATCAACAATATCCTGATGCTTTCCCCGGCAGGATAAAACACATGGCGCCCGGCTTCAAGCGCCAACAACGACTTTCAATCCTGTTTAACGCTGGTCAATTCCACAAAAAGACCCCGGGGAAGCTTCACATAATGGCAATCCCCACCGGCAGTGTGGACTACAAACCCAGCACTTTATCGCCTCTTGCGATACCGGAAACGCCGGTTCTGGCTACTTCCAGAATACTCGTGCCGGCCAGCGCAGCGATAAAACCATCCAGCTTGTCGCTGGTACCCGTTAATTGTATGGTGAACAGGGTCGGTGTCACATCCACGATCACTCCCCGGAAAATATCCGTGACCCGCTTGACTTCCGCCCTTTGTGCGCCGGAGGCTTTCACCTTGATCAGCATCAGCTCCCGTTCAATATGAGAGCCTTCCGTCAGGTCAACCAGTTTGGCCACATCCACCAGACGATTGAGATGTTTGATAATCTGCTCGATCTTGCGGTCATCGCCTACTGTGGTCAATGTCAATCTGGACAGGGTGGCGTCATCTGTTGGTGCCACCGTCAGGGAATTGATGTTGTAGTTGCGCTGAGAGAACAGCCCGACTACCCGGGACAGGGCTCCTGGCTCATTTTCCAGCAGGATGGAAATAATACGGCGCATTTTATGTTCTCTCCGTCTTGCTTAAAAACATTTCGTTCATGGCCCCGCCCCTGACCGCCATCGGGTAGACATGTTCATTGGGGTCTACCACGATATCCAGGAACACCAGCTTGTCCTTCAGAGAAAAGGCATAGGCCATTTTCTCCTGCAACTCGCTGAGTTTTTCAATCCGTATCCCCACATGGCCATAGGATTCTGCCAGCTTCACAAAGTCAGGCAGGGAATCGGCATAGGTACTGTGGGAGTGACGACCGCCGTACTGCATATCCTGCCACTGCTTGACCATCCCCAATGCCTCATTGTTCAGGGACACAATTTTCAGGGGCAGGCGGCACTGCATGCAGGTGGCCAGTTCCTGTATATTCATCTGGATACTGCCCTCGCCGGTCACGCAGGCCACCACCGCCCCGGGGAAAGCCAATTGCACACCCATCGCTGCCGGCAAGCCAAAGCCCATGGTGCCCAGCCCACCCGAGTTGATCCAGCGCCGGGGTTGATCAAACTTGTAATACTGGGCCGCAAACATCTGATGCTGGCCGACGTCCGACGTCACATAGGCATCTCCACCGGTAAGCTCGTACAGCATCTGAATAACCTGTTGCGGTTTGATCGTTTCACTGCCATCCGTCACCACAGCCAGGGAATCCTTCTCACGCCAGTGTTCGATCTGCTGCCACCAGGAACTCAGGGCTGCCTTGTCGATGCTCATGCTTGTATTTTTGATCAGGTCCAGCATTTCCTTGAGCACCGAAGCGACAGGCCCAACGATGGGAACGTGAGCCGTAACCGTCTTCGAAATCGACGCCGGATCGATATCCACATGCAGAATGGTCGCATCGGGACAGAACTTGGATACATCCGAATTGGTCACACGGTCATCAAAACGGGCACCAATGGCCAGAATCACATCGGCCTCGTGCATGCTCATGTTGGCTTCATAGGTGCCATGCATCCCCAGCATGCCCAAAAACTGCCTGTCACTGCCCGGATAAGCCCCCAGCCCCATCAGGGTATTGGTAATGGGGTAACCCAGCAATCTCGTCATTTCCGTCAGCGCTGCGGAGCCATTGCCCATAATCGCCCCGCCGCCGGCATAGATAACCGGTTTTTTGGCAGCCAGCAGAATATCGACGGCTTTTTTGATCTGCCCGGAATGTCCTTTGGCCGGCGGGATATAGGACCGGATCTTGATGCTTTCAGGATAGTGATACTCATACTTCTCATTGGGATCCGTGACATCCTTTGGAATGTCGATCACGACCGGTCCCGGTCTGCCGGTGGTGGCAATATAGAAGGCCTTCTTGACGATCATCGGAATGTCTTCGGCACGCTGGGCGACAAAACTGTGCTTCACGATGGGACGGGAAACACCGATCATGTCGGTTTCCTGAAACGCATCGGAACCCACCGCATCCCGGGTGACCTGACCGGCAATGACAATGATCGGAACGGAATCCATATAAGCTGTGGCAATACCGGTTATGGTATTGGTGGCACCCGGACCCGAGGTAACCAGAACCACCCCCGGTTTTCCGGTTGCGCGTGCATAGCCATCGGCGGCATGGGTTGCTCCCTGCTCGTGCCTGACCAGTACATGATCGACCTTGTCCTGCCGGAAAATGGCATCGTAGATGTGCAGGGCCGTGCCGCCCGGGTAGCCAAATATCAAATCAACGCCTTCATCGTGCAGGGCACGAATAAGCATCTCACCACCAGAAAGTAATTCCACTTTTGTTGACCTCGCGTCGTCTTACAAAATCACTGCAAATACATATGACCACAAACCCTGATGCACAGTTACATGCACCGGTTTAGCTACTACGGAATCGAATTATACGTTTAAATGTCAAGGAGGCCCTTGTTGAACCTCGGATGGACCCTATGCGTGATAACGCTTTATAGGGAGGCTGGATGAGACTTTCAATACATCCAGGCTGGTTATGGCGGTAACACCGTAGTTCGCCTACCTTGGTTACGTCCATGCTGCTGACAGACAATCGGGGGAGTGGTCCGATCAATCTGTGGGCTAAAACAAAAGCAGACATTATGGGAATCAGGCGCCGGATGTCAAGGAAAAACGCCCGGAGCACCCTTTGTTCATTGAACTATCCATCTGGCCATCTGGCCATCTGGCCGTCTGGTACACGATGCCGGCATGACCCGGATCCGGCAAAAACTGCCTGCGTCAGAAAAGGCTTATTTCAACTCGTCCGCAAGCTTTTCAGCTTCAGCCAGTATGCGCAGCACATTGCCACTCCAGATTTTGGCAATGGCCTCTTCGCTGTAACCACGGCTGAGCAGCTCCCGGGTGACATTGCCGGTTTCCCCGGCGTTATTCCAGCCATCGACACCGCCACCACCGCCGAAATCGGACGAGATGCCAACGTGGTCGACACCCATCAGCTTCACGGCATAGTCAATGTGATCCACGAACCCGGCAACGGTGGCAGTGGGCCACTGCCGATTGATTTCCACCATCGCGGTCTCATAGCGCATCCTTTCTGCTGCTGGCAGCGCCGCCACCTGGTCGCCATCTGTCACCCCCAGTTCCCGCCGCAGGGCCCCAATGGCAGCTGATTTTTCCGGCGCCACCTGTTTTACATAACTGTCAAAGGCCACTATCTGGATGACACCACCATTATCCCGCAGTACCCGCAGTTGCTCATCATTCATATTCCGGGGATGGTCGGCCAGCGCCGTGACACTGGAATGCGAGGCGATCACCGGTGCCCTGGAGTGCCGGGTGGCATCCAGCATGGTTTGCCTTGAAGCGTGGGAAACATCGACAAGGATGCCAAGGCGATTCAATTCCGCAACCACCTGATAACCAAAGTCACTGAGTCCGCCATGCTCCTCGGGACCGTCTCCCAATCTGGCCTGGGGCTGAGCGGAATCCCCGATGTCATTATGCCCGTTATGTACCAGGGTCATATAGCGTGCCCCGCGCTTGCGGAAATCCGCCAGCAGGGACAGGTCCTTGCCAATCACAAACCCGTTTTCAATACCGATCAGCGCGACCAGTTTGCCCTGGGCGTGAAGTTCACGCGCCTGGGCAGCCGTGGTCGCCAAACCAATCCTGTCAGGATAGAGTTCATCCGTCATGCGATGAATGGCATCAAACTTGGTCAGCGCATCGGCCCTGGCAGCACGATAATCGGCCTCGGTGCGCGCCATCTGTCCCACATATACGATGAAAAAGGCGGCATCGAGCCCCCCTTGCACCATGTTATCCAGGTTTACCTGGGCATCGGGCTGGCTGGCCGGATCGAATTCGCTGGTGGCAAAGTCAAGGGGAATGTCGACATGGGTATCCAGCGTCATGACCCGCGTCTGGAGCGCATTGACCTGCCCCGCCAATTCATCAGCACCAGCGCCCTGGGCTGGTGCGACAAGCAGCAGTGACAACAAAAGGGATTGCAAAAGGCGGGGCAACAAACTGATTGGTGACATGCGTGTCTCTCAGGTCTCTGTCGGCGTACTGAAAAACATCTTTTCAAGGGCCGGGATTGACAGATGCTTAATGGGTCATGGAATAAACAACATAATTGACCGCAAAACGGTAAGCCAGCGCCGTCATGGGCTCGGGGTAACCCGGGGTGTCCGCGTGCTCCCAGGCATCGCCCAGGTCCATGTTGTGGTTGATGGCCACAATCAGCCTGCCGGCGTCATCATAGATTCCCCGCCATGCGGGATCATAGCCATCGCGTTCCCAGGTCTGGCCATTGTACAGGGCCGCAAGGCCTGGTATCTGGATTTTTTCATCCAGATCATAGAGTACATGAAAGACCTCATCGTCATCGGGAATGTCGATAATCGGGCGGTCGGGAAAAACTTTTTGCATGGTGCTGACAAAGCCCTGCCATTCCTGGGTTCCGTGGAAATCATCCACCATCAGAAAACCCCCACGCAGCAGATATTCCCTGAGAATGTCTGCCTCCTCGGTATCAAGCGTCCAGTAACCCACTTCCACCGCATACAACCAGGGATAATCAAACACCGTGCCATCCCTGAGGTTGATGGTTACCGCTCCCTCCGCGCTGTAACGGCTCGCGGGTGAACCGTGCAATCGGGTCAGGCGATTGACCCCCGACATGAAGAAATGTTCAGCTTCCGGCATATCCGTGGTCCAGCTGGAACCGAAACGTCCCCTGCCCCGGAACCCAGCGCCGAGCCTGCTGCTTCCGGCACCATAAATCAGACGTGCAAAGTAGAATTCATAGCCGGCGGCGGAACTTGACAGTGGCGCCATACCGGACACATCCGGAAGCAGGCGCTGTGCCTGGGCAGAACCGGCCACGGCAAGCAGCAGAGCAAATACCGCTGCCAGTATGCCAATGGATTTTCCGGATCTGCTCGACAACACGGGGCTATGATTCCTGTATCAAAGTTTCCGGGCCTGACTATAAACCACCCGGGCAGCAATTGAAACCAGGAGCCTGTCGGACTCAGGGTGATTCTACTGCGGTGGCTGGAAACCGCTGCCGCGTCTCTCAAAAGCGCAGCGTATAGTTGAACTTGAGCGACAGGTCGGTGCTGACCGAAGTAAAATTATTGTCCTTGTCCAGGTCGGTCAGCCCATAATTGAAAACCACGAAAGCCTGGCGGCCGGCCTCCGGTATCCAGTTCAAACGGCTATTGAGACCCAGTGTTTCCGATACATTGTCATACTGTATCAATGTGCTCCAGGACAGGGTTGACGAAAATGCAACCTGGGAATTGATGGAACTCAGGCGGACCGTAAAGTTTCCTGCGGGCAGATGAATTTCATTCTCTGAATAGCTGATGCCCAGGCTGTAGTTGCGAATTGGTCGCCAGGTCAGATCGGCGCTGCGCAGAAAGCGATTGCCATTGAAAAAATCCCCCCAGCGCAGCCTGATGCCGCCGGATACCTTGCGCTGGTTGGCAATATCAATGCCCACCAGTCCTTCCGTATAGGAGTAATCGCCCTTGGGAATGACCACTTCCCCGGAACCGTCGCTGAAGCGATTGATGACGAAATCGTTCTGCAAGACCTCACGGTTGCGGATCAAACGCATAAACATGGCATCACCGGTATTGTTGTTGATGGAAATTCTCGGACCGAAATTCTGTGAATTGACTCTGCCATCATCGAGAGTCTCTTTTCTGAAACCATCAAAGCCGCCAAACAGGGAACGGACATAGCCACCGGCCGGGAAAAAATGCCGATAACCAAAATCGAGAGAATGACTCTCGATGCCGGTCTGATTCACAAAACCCACGGCAGGATCAAAATTTTCCTCAACCCGCTTGTAGCTATAAGCTCCACGCCACTCAGAGTTGTTGGGCGAGCTGATGCCAAAGCCATAAGAGGCATTGTTGCCCTGTTTGCCCTCCGTGTCGGTTTGTTGATACCAGGCCAGCCCCTCCACGATCCTGCCCCCGGGCAAGCGCGAATTGCGGTATCTGAAATCCGTACCAATCAGCGTATTGCTCAGGTTCGATTGCGGATCACCGTCTGTGGCTATCACGCCGAGCTGCGATTCCGACAGCACATTCAACACCGCTCTGCCCACAAAAATATTGGTGGCATCCACGCCGCTGCTGACATCGGCGCCCTGCCTGATAAGCAGCGAACCCACATTCCAGTCCCCGATACGGCCCGCCAGCTTGCCTCCGACATTGATATCCACAGGTGCTCCGCGTGGACTCAAACCAATATTTCTGGAGAAAAACGGGCGTGCATTCTGTGCCTCGGCATTAGAAACGGCCGGGCTACCCCCATCATTGCCAATCTGGCCAAACTCGAAAATATCGGCCTCCCGGATAAAGAAATCCCGACGTTCAGGAAAAAACAGATTGAAGCGGGTCAGGTTGACCTGGCGGGCATCGACTTCGGCGGCGGAAAAATCGGTGTTGATGGTCAATGAAGCATTCAATTGCGGCGTGATTTTGTAAAACACGTCCAATTGGGGTTCGTAGTTCTGATTGGTAGAACCGAGAGGACCGAAGCTTCGATCCTGCCTTATCGTGAAGGCAGGCACCACATCCAGGCCCAGGCCCTGGCGCAAACCATTGATGCCGGTAGCTGTCCCCGCTGTACTGGGATTGATCTGCCGGTTGCGCGATACCCAGGCGATGCTTTCATTGTTGCGGCGGATGGCACGGCGGAAATTGATGCCCCAGGACTCGGTATCAGGGTTAAAGGAGATCGTCTGGAGGGGAATGCGCATTTCCCCCGTCCAGCCCTCGTCATCACGGCTCGCACCGGCTTGCCAGATGCCATCCCAGTTCCCCTGGATGTCGGAAATGTTCTGAAACAAGCCCTCCCAGCGAACCCCATTGGGGTTCACTTCAAAGCGGTAGCCATTGCGCCGGTCCATGAAGGGATCCAGGATCAATGCAAAAATGTCGTCACTCTGCAGACCCTGTCCCTGCCGGAGGATGCGGGCAGTAATCAGATCGGGATCGGTCTCCCACATGCGGGCGCTGACATAGAGGGCATCCTCCGTATAAAACACCCTCACTTCAGTTTTTTGCGTCGGCTCGGCAAATTCGATCGGATCCACCTGATGCAGGTCGCTGACCAGGGCAGCCTGCGCCCAGACCTCTTCATCAAGAACACCATCGATGCGAGGCTCGGCATCCAGGCGGGGAATTGCCAGCGTTTTCAGGCCATCGCTACCGGAGCTCAGGATAAAATTTTCCTGCGCCAGCGTGAACCCGGGTAAACCCAGCATGACCACCAGGCCCGAAAGCCACCCCAGGGTCGGAAAGGACAACAAGGATGCAGGTCTCTCCTGTTTTTGCAAGTTGAGAACTCCCGAGAATCAAAAGCAAAACGGCGATTATATGGCAGTAGTCAACGACGAGGAAAGCACTGGAACAGCCCGGCTACCCGGCAAGGGTGCCGGGCAGCCCATTTCAGCTCAGTAGGCTTCCAGGCGTTGTTCGATTTCACCGGCTTCGAGCAAATCGCGGTAATAGCTACTGGGGTCACAACTGTCGTGTTCGGCAATGACCAGATAGTCATCCCGGGCCGAGGCCCGACGCCGAACCAGTGGCTGGGTGTAGTTGGCATCATGGATGGTCATCACCCGCTCCATCGATAAGCGATCCTCGGCAAAGGTATAGCGTTCCACGATGTGGGTGTCTTCACCGCCCTCAAAGGGCATGCCGGAGCCATCCAGCCATCCCGGCAACAAACGAGTAGTCTCGATAACCAGTTCCTCCCCCTCCCAGTGGCCCAGAGAAAAACCCATCGAAGTATCGGGAAAATTTTCCGGGACAGAACGGCCATCCATGTAAATCCAGCGTGGGGTGTTGTGCTCTATGTACACAAACAGATAGTGGCTGCCCGCATCCACGATTTCCATGTCATACGGTGCGCCAAAGATTCTGGGCAGGCCCGGGGCCACGCAACGCAGGGAATAATCGTCATGATGAACGGTCGCCTCATAACGGGCCTTTGCTGCTGGCGTAAATGGCGTCGGTTTCGGTTCCAGATCATCGACGGTGACATGAAACTTGTAGCTGTTCCGCCAGGGTCCGCTGATATCAATGGGAGCATCCGGATTCAATTTGGCATAAGCATAGTTTTTGCCTACGGTGGCATTGACTGTCTGGGCACGGTTGGCGGGCCTGTCTTTGCTGACGACCGGATAAACTTCCCCGGTGGATTTTTCCAGACCCCGAATGAACAGTCTTTTGCTCTCGTCTCGTCCCAACGAACCCCAGACCCGTACCTGGTCTCCTATCTTGACGAAATCTCTGTCCCAGCCAGTGGCGCGCATATTGGTCACGCTCTGTCCCTGCAACTCCCATTCTTCCGTGCTGCCATCGGCATTGGTCACCTGGACCCGGTAGCGTGGATGCGGGTTGGTATACCTGGCCTCGGTCACCACGCCATTGATCTCTCCATTCTTGTCCTCAAACTCGGCAGCGAAAGAATGATGTGCCAGCACAGGCCTGGAAAACACGAATAGGGCAAGGACCACGAGCGACAAGCCAGGCAGCACGAAATCCGATAATCGTCTGTTCATAAATTCCCCTCTGGGCATGCTGTTTTATCTCTGTAACCTTCCGGCATTATATGACCTTTACTGCGTATTTCCACTCGTATTTCCATGCTGATGGGACGGCATATCGCCATTATGGATTTCCCGTTTATGCTCTTACCCTTATTTGAAACCAAGCTCTACGCCGATCTTGTCGTAGTAATCCTGTTCCTGCTCCAGCCCGGCCAGCGTCAGGGGGTGTTCCATCAGCCAGTGTTTTGCAAATCTGAGTTTGTAACTGCTGCCACTGAAAGACAGCGTTGGCAATGCCTCGATGTCCTCACGCCGGCGGTGGAGCAGTGCCGCCAGGCGCAGGCAGACCAAGAGGGGAACAAAGGCCGCCATCGCGACTTCATCCATATTCTCGAATTTCTCCTGCAACAGGCTCTTGCGGTAGGAACGCACCAGATTTGCCAGAATATATTGTTCATAGCGTCCGAACCCGGCCAGATCACTGTAACGCAGAATGTAATAGCCATGGTGATGGTGGTTGGAATGGGAAATGCTCAAACCGATTTCATGCAGTTGCGCAGCCCAGGTCAGCACCTTGGTGCGGGATACGCCGGGCAACACCGGACCCTCGATCTGTGACCACAGGTATCGGGCGGTCGCCGCAACCCGTTGGGCCTGGTCGGCATCCACCTTGTACTGCTGCTGAAGTTTCAGGACCGTGTCGGTACGCGAGTCTTCATTTCTCAGCCTGCCGATACTGTCATACAACAGGCCCTCTTTCAGAGCAGCATCGGCGACATGCATGGTCTCGATTTTCAACTGTTCGAAAATCGCCTGCAAAATACCGATACCAGCCGGCAGTACAGTGCGTCTCAGGGCTGGTACAGCAGCGAGAATCGAGCGGTTGTGGAGTATCTCCCTCGCCAGCCAGTCAAGCGAGCTTCTTCTGATCACCGCGCCGCCATCTCGTGCGCTTACCAGGTCCGCTATGGCCCGCACTGTACCAGATGTCCCATACGCTATCTGCCAACCTGTTTTCAAAAAATTTTTCCGGATGATTTCTATTTCGGTACAGGAGGAAAGGTGAATTTTTTTCAAGGCAGATCGTGATATGCCTGAATTCTTCACAAAGCGGTCGGAAAAAGTGACACAGCCAAGATTGAGACTTTCCAGCTGAATCGGCTCATGATCGATTCCGATGATCAGTTCTGTACTGCCACCGCCGATATCAACGACCAGGCGATGATTGTGATCATTGATCACTGAATGAGAGAGCCCGGTATAGACGAGCCGGGCCTCCTCATAGCCGGAAATTATCTGGACAGGCACACCCAGCGCCTTTTCAACGGACTTGATGAAGGATTTTGCCTTGCTGGTTCGCAGAGTCTTGGTGCCGACGGCTCTGATCTGCTCTCGGGGAATGTCCCGGAGCCGCTCCGCAAAACGTTTCAGACAATCCAGGGCACGGGTCTGGGATGCCATCGTCAGATGACCATCCTCACAGACACCCCTGGCAATCTGGACCATGTCCTTTTCCCGGTCAATAATTTCCATCTTGCCTTCACTCATGCGGGCAATAAGCAGATGAAAACTGTTGGAGCCAAGGTCAACGGCGGCGAAATAAGGTGACTTCACGGGTGGTTCAGGTGTGGCCATGGCGACTTCCGGAAAAACAAAAATGGATCCCCTCGCCACCCCTTCGGCTTCAGGCTTATGCTGGAATGACGGGCTATTCAGAGACCCCATGTCATTTTATGTTTTGTTTTTGGCAACGTGAGTTGCAATCGCATCCATCAGGGGCGGCGACAGGCAGTCATAGGGCGTCAGACCCAACTCTGTTAAGCGTCCACGCACTTCAGACATTTTTTCCGGATCATAACCCTGTTCGATGATGGAAGATACGAATGCGGCAAACTCCGCCGGGCTCCAGCCCTTTTCACTGGAAAGTTCAGTATGAACAAAGTCCAGCCCGTAGAAGGGATGCCCGGTGTTTTCAATACGGCCATACATATGCGCGCCGCAGTCCCGGCAGGCATAACGCTGGATGGCTGCCGACGGATCAACGATCTCCAGTTTCCCGGCATTTTCTGTCACGCTGACATGGTCCTTGCCCACGACCGCGATCTGGGAGAATACGGCACCTTTCGGTTTCCAGCACTTGCTGCAACCACAGACATGGTTATGAGCAGTCTGGGATGTGATGCGAACCTTGACCGGCTCCGATTCGCAAAGACAGCTCAGAGTGCCCCCAGCGAACCCCGCCGAAGCGGGTTTTACCCCACCATCCACCGCCGGATGAATTCTGATATGGCTATACTTTGGTGCGGCCTGAGTACTGCCGTCGCCGCCAAAAATGGCTTTGAAAATGCTCATGGCTTTATCCTCCCCAGGAGCTTGTCGGGCTCCTTGCGCTGTTTGACAACAATTTTTTTGGCCCCTATCAGAACGATCGGTCACTTCTCTGCCCACCTGCTTCCTCGTGCGCAGGGTAAACCAGCCAGGGTTGTAAATCAATGCGATCCCCTTGCTACAAAAGCACGACATCATCCCTGAATTGCTTTTCTATCGACGCCTTGAAAAATTCTCCCAGTTCGCGATAGAAAGCCCTGAGAGGGGAAGTATTGCGCCAGGCCAGGGCATGAACCCTGTAGATGGGCTCTTCTCTGATGCCAAGCACCCGCAAGTCCTCTCGATCGCGGATTTCGGAACGGATATAAAGTGCCGGCATAAAGGCAACACCCATTTCCATATAGACCATCTGCCTGATGGCGTCGAGACTGGTCCCCTCATAATCGCGCAATATTTTTGCATCAAAGCGTCGGCACAGGTCTTCCACCTGCCTGAAAAACAGGTGATGCTCTTCTATCGTCAGAATTTCCAGCCCGGCCAATTGCAGGGCGCCGATGGTTGCGTTTTTCGCCAGGGCATGGTTGGCATTCATCACCAGATAGACCGGTTCCCGAAACAAGGGCATGATGGCAAGGCTGTCATCTTCCAGAGGCAGTGTCGTGAAGATAACGTCATAACGGCCGGCATAAAGCCCCTCCGCGAGCAATTTTGGGACATCCTCCCTGACGTAAAATTTGACATCACGGAATTTCTGATGCATTCCGGGTAAAATCCAGGGCAGCACATAGGGCCCCAATGAAGGGCTGACTCCCAACCGGAACGTGCCGGCAGGGCCCTTGGTCTTGTAATTGGCCGTTTCGATGATGGCTGCTGCGGCATTGACGGCGGCCTGGGTTAACGGTAGCAGTTCACGCGCCAGCGGCGTCAGCAGCACTCCGCCCCGAGTCCGCTCAAACAAGGCGGCGCCCAGCGTATCCTCGAGCAGGCGCAGTTGGGCACTGAGCGATGGCTGACTGATGCCAAGCTCGCGTGCAGCCTGACGCAGACTGCGATGCTTGCCGGCCATGAGAAAGTAGCGTAGTTGTTTCAGTGAAAGATTCTGTTCCTGCATATAAATGCTTATCCGGCAATGAAAGGTTTTTCCAATCACGAAAAAATGGAAATACGAGAAACTCTTATAGTAGCTTGTCGGTCACAAGATACAAGTGCGATAAGCAAACCAACAGTGAATGTTTCATCAGAGGTGCTCCATGGAAAAGCTGATATCGGGTGTTGCCGAATTTCAGAACAATGAATTTGTCGAAAACATCAAGTTATACAAAGGTCTGGCCCTGGGCCAGGAGCCGGAAGTACTGTTTATAACCTGTGCCGACTCACGCATAGACCCCAACCTGATCACCCAGACCAAACCGGGCGAGCTGTTCATTATCCGCAATGCCGGCAATATTGTCCCCCCGCATAGCAATGTGGCGGGAGGCGTGACGGCTTCTGTGGAATATGCGGTGGCCGTGCTCTCGGTCAAGCATATCGTTGTCTGCGGCCATACCAACTGTGGCGCCATCAAAGGTGCCATGTATCCTGAATCGATCCGCAGCCTTCCGCATGTTTCCAACTGGATTTCCAACTGTTCGGCAGCACTTGCCAGGGTCAAGGCCAGGCATGAACACCCTGACAAGCCTTTGAACGATGAACACCTGCACGAACTGACCGAAGAGAATGTGCTGCTGCAACTGCGCCACCTCGAAACGCATCCCTGCGTGGCCGCAGCACTCGCCACCGGCAGCATCGAGCTGCATGGCTGGTTGTATGAGCTGGCCACCGGCATGGTGACCTGCTATGACGCTGCGGAAAGAAAATTCGTGCCCATTGCGGACCGTTATGCACAAGTCATTCACAAGCATGATCAGAAGAAAACAGCCCGGCATTCTTGAGTTCATCTCCGGGAATTCGTCACTCAGTCGTATGCGGACACCTTTCCTGTTGATTGACTGGCTCCCCGCCTGCGCGGGATGGCGGCAGGGTGAAGGTTCACGTCCCACGTAAAGAACAAACAAAAGGAAGACCTTGGATGATCAGATTCAACACGGCAAACATAAAGGGTGATTTATTTGGAGGACTCACTGCCGGCGTCGTGGCCCTGCCCTTGGCGCTGGCGATGGGCGTTGCCTCCGGCCTGGGGCCGATCGCCGGAATGTATGGCGCCATTTTTGTCGGTTTTTTCGCCGCCCTGTTTGGTGGTACCGAACCACAGGTGTCGGGGCCTACCGGGCCGATGACGGTGGTGCTGGCGGGACTGGTGGCAAGCCTTGCCGTACATCCCGACCTGGCCGGTGACACCAGCCTGATTTTTACTGCCATCATCATGGCCGGTGTCATTCAGATTCTGCTCGGCATCCTCAAACTGGGTGAGTATATCCGCCTGGTACCCTACCCCGTCATCAGCGGTTTCATGAGCGGCATCGGCGGCATCATCATCATCCTGCAGATCAGTCCCCTGCTGGGACATGAAGCACCTGCCGGCACCATCGATGCACTGCTGTATGCGCCCACGGCTGCCGGTGACATGAATGTTCGCGCGCTGGGGCTGGGGGCAATTACTCTGCTGATCGCCATGAAATGGCCGCGCTCATTGGCAAAATACCTGCCTGGCCCACTTGCGGCGCTGATCATAGGCACGCTCATCAGTGTTGTGATGGGCGGCATTCCGATCCTGGGTGACATTCCAAGCGGCCTGCCTCAGTTCCATATGCCGATCATCTCCCGTGAAGCCTTCTTCATCGTCGGCGAAGCCGCCCTGGTGCTGGCGTTGTTGGGAGCCATCGACAGTCTGCTGACCTCGCTGGTAGCCGACAATATGACGCGAAGCCGTCATGATTCCAACCAGGAACTGATCGGCCAGGGCATCGGCAATACCGTGGCGGGACTGTTTGGCGGCGCCGCCGGCGCCGGCGCCACCATGCGTACCGTCGTCAACATCAGGACCGGCGGCAAAACCAGAATTTCCGGCATGACTCATGCCCTGGTCCTGTTGGCCATTGTGCTGGGTCTGGGACCAATGGCCTCCGTCATTCCCCATAGCGTACTGGCAGGCATTCTGATAAAGGTCGGCGTGGACATCATTGACTGGAGCTATCTGAAAAACGCCCACCGGGGCCCCCGCTGGGATCTGGCACTGATGCTACTGGTATTCGGCCTGACTGTGTTCGTGGATCTCATCACGGCCGTTGCCGTTGGCGTGATCCTGGCCTCCATCGCCTTTGTGCGGCAGGTTGCCAGGGAGCAGGTCGACAGATTGCGCACCATCCATACCATCCGGCATACCGCCACGCCGCGCGAACTGGAGCTGATGAACGAAACCGGAAACCTGCTGACCATCTTCGATTTCAGCGGCCCCTTGAGCTTCGGAGCCGCCGCCGACCTCGGACACCATGCCCGCACCTATTTCGAAGGTGGCACCCTGGCCCTGATTCTGGATTTTTCCAGGGTCCCCTTTCTGGATGTGTCTTCGGCGCTGGCCGTGGAAACGATTGCCAACGACGCCGCTCACAGCAAGCGCCGGGTGTATATGTGCGGGATGAATGAGCAGGTCAGGAGTGTATTGGAAGCCCTGGAAGCCAACAAGCATCTGCACGATGCCCATAGTTTTGACACCCGTGAAGAAGCCATGGAAGCCGCTGCGCAAGGTATCAGGGAATTAAAATCCGGCAGCACCCATACGAAGAACGCGGCCTGAGGCCAGTCTCCCCTCCCCCGTCCAAGGAGGGGGAGGGGAGATTCAAACGACTTTCCTGGTAAATACGATGTCGTCGTCCTGCACATCCGCCACGATGGTATCGCCCGGCACAAAGTCTCCGGCCAGCACGCGCTGCGCCAGAGGGTTCTCTATCCAGGACTGGATCGCGCGCTTCAGTGGCCGCGCGCCATAGACCGGATCGAAGCCCAGCTCTGCAATCTTGTCGAGCACGGCATCGGCAACCTCAAACTGATAATCGTTATCATGCAGGCGTTTTTCCAGCAAGCCGATCTGGATATTGGCAATCCGGCGCACCTGATCCCGTCCCAGCGGATGAAAGACCACCACGTCATCGATGCGGTTGATGAATTCGGGCCGGAAATGCTTGTTCACCACGGTCATGACGGCGGCTTTTACCCGTTCATAAGCCGCCTCACGCTCAGACTCCTGACCGGCATCGACCTTCATCAACTCCTGAATGCGGTCCGAGCCCAGATTGGATGTCATGATCACCACGGTATTGCGAAAATCCACGGTCCGGCCATGGCCATCGGTCAGGCGCCCATCATCGAGCACCTGCAACAGCACGTTGAACACATCCGGATGTGCTTTTTCCACCTCATCCAGCAACAACACGGAATAGGGCCGGCGCCGCACAGCCTCGGTCAGGTAACCACCTTCCTCATAACCCACATAGCCGGGAGGCGCACCGATCAGGCGTGCCACCGAATGCTGTTCCATGAATTCCGACATATCGATGCGCACCATGGCTTCCTCGGTATCAAACAGAAAATGCGCCAGCGATTTGCAGAGCTCGGTTTTGCCGACCCCGGTTGGCCCCAGGAACAGAAATGAACCATTGGGCCGGCGCGCATCGGACAGGCCGGAGCGCGAACGCCGGATTGCATTGGCCACGGCTTCCACGGCTTCTTTCTGGCCCACCACCCGCTGGTGCAGCATTTCTTCCATATGCAGCAGTTTCTGTCTTTCACCTTCCAGCATGCGGGATACCGGTATGCCGGTAGCGCGCGAAACGACCTCTGCTATTTCTTCCTCGGTCACCTTGCTGCGCAGCAGTTTCATCTCCATTTGCTCGGTATCCGAAGATTGCGCCAACTGTTTTTCCAGGGCCGGAATCACCCCGTACTGAAGTTCAGACATGCGGGCGAGATCGGAGGTGCGTCTTGCCGCTTCCAGGTCCAGGCGAGTCTTCTCCAGATCACTTTTTACTTTCTGCGAGCCCTGCAGAGAGGCTTTTTCCGCCCGTAGAATTTCATCCAGATCGGCAAATTCCTGCTCCTGTTTCTTGATATCCTCTTCCAGTTTTTCACGGCGTTTTTTGGAACCTTCGTCAGTTTCCTTTTTCAGCGCCTCACGCTCTATTTTCAACTGAATCAGGCGACGTTCCAGCCGATCCATCTCCTCCGGTTTGGAATCGATTTCCATGCGGATCAGGCTGGCAGCCTCATCGATCAGATCGATGGCCTTGTCCGGCAATTGCCGGTCCGTAATGTAACGCTGTGAAAGCCTGGCGGCGGCGATGATGGCAGAATCGGTGATGGTAACCCCGTGATGCACCTCATAGCGTTCCTTGAGTCCGCGCAGGATGGCAACGGTGTCTTCCTCGGTCGGCTCATTGACCAGCACTTTCTGGAAACGGCGTTCCAGCGCAGCATCCTTTTCCACATACTGCCGGTATTCATCCAGGGTCGTTGCGCCGACGCAATGCAGCTCGCCCCTGGCCAGTGCCGGCTTCAACATATTGCCGGCGTCCATGGAGCCTTCGGCCTTGCCGGCACCGACCATGGTATGAATTTCATCGATGAACAGAATCACTGAACCTTCCTGCTTGGACAATTCGTTCAATACGGCCTTCAGGCGCTCTTCGAATTCACCGCGAAACTTGGCCCCGGCAATCAGAGCGCCCATATCCAGGGCCAGGATGCGCTTGCCCTTCAAGCCTTCCGGCACTTCCCCGTTGACGATGCGCTGGGCCAGTCCGTCCACGATCGCGGTTTTTCCGACACCCGGCTCACCGATCAGCACCGGGTTGTTCTTGGTGCGCCGCTGCAAGACCTGGATGGTGCGGCGAATTTCATCATCGCGCCCAATCACCGGGTCCAGCTTGCCATTGGCGGCCTTCTCCGTGACATCGATGGTGTATTTTTCCAGAGCCTGATACTGATCCTCGGCACCCGGGTCATCCACGCTGGCGCCACCACGGAGATTCTTGACGGCATTTTCCAGCGCCTGTACCGAGACCGAAAATGAATTCAGCAACTTGCCCAGCGCACCCTTGTCCTGCATCGCGGCCAGGAACACACTCTCACTGGAAATGAATTTGTCGCCGTTCTTCTGGGAAATCCGGTCGGCAATATTCATCAGCCTGGCCAGTTCGGGCGACATCATCACATCGCCCTCGGCCGCGCCGATCACCGGCAGGTCAGCAATGATTTTCTGCAAGCCTTCGCGTAGCAGCAGAATATCAAAGCCCGTCTGCATCAACAGCGGCCTGATGGCACCGCCTTTCTGGTCGAGCAGTACCATGATCAGATGTACCGGTTCGATATAATTGTGATCCTTGCCCACCGCCAGAGATTGCGCATCCGACAGGGCAAGCTGTAATTTGCTGGTTAAACGATCCATTCGCATGATGGTTGATCCTGAAATAAAGTGACGGTTGATCCTGAAATAAAATTGAGTATTGCCTAAGTGGGGCCTCCCGGGTTTGATTCAAGTCAAGTCCTGAAAATCTCTATCCGCCTATGCGGGGATGACGGGGGGGAGGGGGGAGGCTGCGCGGGGAAGATGGCAGCCTTATGTACGTTCAGGCTGTCTTGTAGATCACGCTGGCCATGCGGCCGGTTCTTGGCTGACGCCGGTAGGAGTAGAAATTGTCATTGTCGGAGAAGGTGCACAGTTCTCCGCCATAAATATCCTCGAGGCCGGCGGCGCGAAGCCGGACTCTGGCCAGGCGGTACAGATCCGCCCGCCATTTATCGGCATGGCGGGCGGAGCGCGTGAAGGCCGGGGCGAGCTGTTGCTGCAGGCCGGTTGAAGACGCCATCATGAAGCGTTCCCTGACCTCGGCGCCCACTTCAAAATGCGCGGGACCGATGGCCGGGCCGAACCAGGCCAGGATGGCATCTGGCGCATTCTGGAAGCAAGCCAGGGTGGCTTCGAGAATGCCGCCGGCAAGCCCGCGCCAGCCTGCATGCGCGAGTGCAATTTCACGCCCGTCCCGGCTGCAAAAAAACACCGGCAGACAATCGGCTGTCAGAATCGCGCAAGCCTGGCCGGGCTCCCGCGTATAGATGGCATCCGCTTCCGGCAGCGATGTGGAAACGGCATCCCGGTCCAGTTTCCAGACCCGGGTACCGTGAACCTGTCTGATCCAGTGCAAGGGATACTCCGTGCCGATTTCAGTCTGTAGTCTTGCCCGGTTCAGTTCCACGTGCCGGGCATCATCACCCACATGCAGGGCCAGATTGAAGCTGGCGAAATCGCCGCTGCTGAAGCCACCCCGACGGGTCGTGACCAGCGCCTGGACCTTGGCCACTGCGGGCCAGTCAGGGCGCAACCAGTCTTCACTCACGATCACGCCTCAGCACATCCACCAGCGCCTGCATGTCGGCGGGGGTATCCACCTCCCAGGACATGGCCAGGCCCGAATCCGGGTGCAAAAGTCCCAGCCGGAAGGCATGCAGGGCCTGACGCTTGAAGGTTTTCAGAAACTCTATCAGTTCCAGGCTGGCGCCTCGGGGGAATTTCAGCCGGCCACCGTAGGTCTGGTCGCCGACCAGAGGATAGCCGATATGAGCCATGTGTACCCGAATCTGGTGCGTGCGCCCCGTTTCCAGTCTGACATTGACAAAGGTATGACTGCGAAAACGCTCGCGAACCCGGTAATGGGTCACCGCCGGTTTGCCTTCATTGCCCGCGACGATGGCACGCCGGGTGCGCTGCACCGGATGCCGTCCGAGCGGAGCGTCGATGCTGCCGCCGGCCACGATCAGGCCATTGACCACGGCCTGGTATTCTCTGTTGATGGTCCGCGCCTGCAACTGTTCCACCAGACTGAGATGGCTGGAGAGCGTCTTGGCCACCACCATCAGCCCGCTGGTATCCTTGTCGAGCCGGTGAACGATACCCGCCCGAGGCACTTTGTCCAATGCGGGACAGTGGTAAAGCAAGGCATTCAACAGGGTCCCGGAACGATTGCCCACCGCCGGATGCACCACCAGCCCCACCGGTTTGTTGAGCACCAGCAAGGCCTCATCTTCATGGACGATGTCCAGCGCCAGGCGCTCTGCCTGCCAGTGTTCCGGCGTTTCCACCTCGGCCCGCAGGCTCAGGGATTCACCGCCCACCAGTTTGTCACTGGCCTTGCCCGGATGCTCGTTCACCAGGAGTTGGGAATGCTTTATCCAGCCCTGCAATCTTGCCCTGGAGTAGGCCGGAAACAGCTGTGCCGCAGCCTGATCCAGGCGCAGACCCGCCATCTCGTCACCCGCTTTGGCTGTCAGTAAAAACTTTTCTGTCATGGTGTTGTCTATGCCCCTGAGGGAGTTTCAAAACGCTTGGTCCTGTCCGTCGAGGCCTGCATGGAGCAGCCCTGATGCCAGGAAAATACTGGCGGGAAGGCCAGGCGGCTATAAATGATTCAAGTCACAGGAACTTTCCGGTAGACTGTCCGGCATTATACAGATTAGAGACACGAGCGGGTTATTGCCGTGAGCAGCGACCAGATCACCAAAACCTGAATCCGATATCTGAACCAGACATATGCCTCACCTCAAGCACATTCTCCTGTTGTTCGCAGCCATCCTGGCATTGACGGCCTGCTCCACGAAAGAAGAGTTCACCGGTTCCACCGAACAGAATCTGTACAATCTGGGGACCCGCTCCCTGGAAGTCTCGAACTATCCCCGGGCCATTGCCATCTTCCAGGCCCTCGAAGCCCAGTTTCCCTTTGGCGAGTATGCCGCCCAGTCCCAGATCGAGCTGGTCTATGCCTATTACAAAAACGGCGAGCCGGAAGCCGCGCGGACCGCAGCCGACCGTTTCATCCGATTGCATCCGGATGACCCCAATGTCGACTATGCCTACTATATGAAGGGAATGTCCTTCTATACCGAAAATTCACGCATACTCGGGCGTTATCTGCCCACCGATCCCGCCAAGCGGGATCCGGGCAAGGCCCTGGAGTCCTTCACCGACTTTTCCCAGTTGCTGTCCCGTTACCCCGACAGTCCCTATGCCCCGGATGCCAGGGCCCGCATGCTCTACCTGAAAAATTTGCTGGCATCCCACGAAATCTATGTCGCCGAGTTCTATATCGAGCGGCAAGCCTACCTGTCGGCACTGAACCGGGCCCGTTACGTGGTGGAGAACTACCAGGGCACGCCATCGGTACCGAGAGCCCTGGAAATCATGGTGGAAATGTATCTGCGGCTGGGTCTGAATGACCTGGCCGATACCTCACTGGAGGTTCTCAGAATGAACTATCCCGACAGCCCCACCCTCGACAAGGAAGGGGATTTCATCGTGTCCACTCAGATAACCGACCCTTCCTTCCTGTATTCGGCAAGTTTCGGCCTGTTGGGTTCCAATAAAAAGGACACCCCGCTGGCCCCCACCAAACGTCCAACGGCTGCCGACACACCCTACTCCTTTGAAGTCCCCATCGTCGAACGCAAGCGCTCCCTGCTGAATATTCTGACCCTGGGGCTGCTCGGAGACCCCGGTACCCAGGCGGTCGAGTGATCCCGGGCATTCTTCAGGGCTTTCGGTAGTCCTGCCAGTACTTGTTCACCATGTCTTTTACTTCCTTTCTCAGCATCATGATGCCGAACAGATTGGGCAGGGTCATCAGCACCACGGAGACGGCCGCAAAATTCCAGACAATGGTGGTGTCAGTAAACGCTGCCATAAAAAACGCCAGACAGTAGACCAGCCGATAGGGCATGACGGCCCGGAAACCAAAGAGGTAAATCATCGCCCGGTCTCCATAGTAGGACCAGGCGATGGCCGTGGAGAAGGCGAACAGCACCAGAGACAGGGTCACGATATATTGCCCGTTCTGCCCGAACAGACTATAGGTGAAGGCCATCGTGGTCAGTGCCGCCGAATGCAGAAGGGATTTGCCTCTCAGGACCACGCTTGGATCGCTGAGACGACCGTTGACGACTTCCACGTCCTCCGTACGCAACAGTTCATTATTACGAAAATAAGCCACGCCTTCTGCCACGGAACGGGCATGGATCACCGTGAAATCAGGGGCTTCCGCCTGTCCGTTGCGAACCCGGATGGTGCCCGTGTAAGGCATCACGCCCTGACGGTTGCCATTGGACAGAAAATCAAACAGGACGGCACGGTCGGCTTCTGTGTGCTCGTTATAGATACCGTCGATGATCAACAGATCCGCACTCTGGAACTCATTGTCAAATTTCTGGTTCCAGACCCCGGAGGCCAGAATGGTCAGCCCGGTGATCGTACAGATGATGATGGTGTCGATGAAGGGCTCCAACAGGGATACCATGCCCTCGGAAACATGCTCGTCCGCCCTGGCCGAGGCATGGGCAATCGGAGCCGACCCCTGGCCTGCCTCGTTGGAAAACAGACCCCGGTTCACCCCCCGGTTGAAGGCAAAGGCAAAACT
>JAVVEZ010000003.1:0-84714 GCA_032250895.1 Pseudomonadales bacterium
ATGTGGAAAACCCTCGGCTCGATCGTTTCTACGGCGCAGACTCCTAGGAGCCTGCGCCGTATAAACTAATCGGCCTGCGACTTCCCCACATTGGTCCATTTTCCCGATCCTCCTCGTTACATAGTCACCACTATGCGCCTCGGACGATCGAAAAAATGGCCTCAATGTGGAAAACCCTCGGCTCGATCGTTTCTACGGCGCAGGCTCCTAGGGACGAACTCGTAGCGTCCCCCGGAGATCCTGCGCCGCTGTCCGGGCCTTTCACTGAACCTGCATGGCATGAGGATGCCTGGCTGGATCCCCGCCTGCGGCGCGGGCCTTTGTCCTGGACTGGCATCACCAGGAGGCGCCGCTCACGGCCTTCGGACAGGCGGTGTATCTCGGACCCATATCGGCTATACTCATGCCATTTTATTGCTTGCCGATCGAGCCCACTGCACCCGGCATCGCCGGTCAGGGGGCAGGTACCCCGGGCTCCGGTGCCGACGCCGGCCCGGGACCTTCAGACACTTACGGAGAAGCCATGAATCGCAGCAGCCTTCTTTTTTGTCTGGCACTTGTGCTCGTGCAGCAGCCCGCCCATGCCCAGAATACACAGGTCGATGCGGAAATCGATGCGCTGACGGCCCGCGTCGAGAAGCTGGAGGGTACCCGCGCCATCAAGAAATTGCAGCGTGCCTTCGGCTACTATGTCGATCGCGGCCTGTGGGGCGACGCGGCTGATCTGTTCAGCAACGACGGGACCATCGAAATCGGCATCGACGGCGTCTATGTCGGCAAGGCCCACATCCAGGAATATCTGCGACGCCTGCACGGCGGCCAGGAAGGGCTGATCTACGGCCAGCTCAATGAATGGGTGACACTGCAACCCGCGGTCTTCGTCGCCGACGATGGCCGGAGCGCCACCGCGCGCTGGCGCGATCACGGTATGCTGGGCCAGTACAAGCAGCATGCCGAATGGCGTGACGGCATCTATGAAAACACCTATGTCAGGGAAGCCGGCATCTGGAAGATCAAATCCCTGCATCTGTATGTCAATTTTCTTGCGCCCTACGAAGCAGGCTGGGCGCGCCTGCAGCCGGGTGAGGGCCTGGTGCAGAGCCAGACCTCTAAAGACTTCCCGCCGGACCGTGGCCCGAGCATGGCTTACAAACCCTTTCCCGACACCAACGTGCCGCCCTTCCAGGCGCTGCATCCGGTCACCGGCAAGCCGGTGAAAGGAGTCCGCTGATGCGTTCAAAGTACACATTGCTGAAGCGTTGCTGCGTGCTGCTCGCGATATTTTCGCTTGCCCCGGCGCCCGCCATGGCCCAGGCCACGCTTGATGCCCGCCTGGCCGCCTATCGCGAGCGGGTCGCCCGGCTCGAAGACCAGGATGCCATCGAGAACCTGCAGGCGACTTTCGGCTACTTTTTCGACAAGGGCCTGTGGGAGGACGCGGCGGACCTGTTCGCACGCGAAGGAAGCTTCGAATACGGTCTGAGCGGTGTCTACATAGGGCAGGAACGGATTCGCCGGGCCATGCTGCTGCTGGGGCCCGAAGGCCTGGGGCAGGGCTACCTGAACAACCACATGCAGTTGCAGGCAGTGATCACCGTCGCCGCCGACGGGAACACGGCGACCGGACGCTGGCAGGGCATGGTGCAGTTGGCCGAACCCGGCACCAATGGCATCTGGGGAGTGGGCATCTATGAGAACGGCTACGTGAAGGAAGACGGGGTCTGGAAGATCGCCAGCCTGCACTTCTACCCGAGCGCGTTCACCGACTACGACAAGGGCTGGGCACGCTCGCTGCTGCCGCTGAAGGGGCAAAGCGCCCTGTTCCCGCCCGACCAGCCACCCACGGAGGTCTATCGGGCCATGCCGGGCAACCATATCCCGCCGTTCAGCTACAGGCATCCGGTAACCGGTGAACCTCTCAGGGATCTGCCGCAGGCCGTGGACAGTGTGTTGGGGAAATGACGATGACAGACAGGATATTCAGTATGACCGCGCGCGCCACCCTCGCCCTGGTGCTGATTGCCGCTGCAATGCCGGCGTTCACACAGCCTGCCGCTGAGCGGCTGGACGCGCTAGAGGCGCGCATCACGCGGCTGGAGGACCTGAACCAGATCGAGCGTCTGCAGCGCACCTATGGTTATTTCGTGGACAAGAGCCAGTGGACGCCACTCGCGGAATTGTTTGCTGACGATGCCACGCTGGAAATCGGCGGCAAGGGCATCTTCCTCGGCAAGTCCCGGGTGCTGGAATACATGCAGACGGCCTTCGGGCCTGACGGGGCAAAGGAAGGCGTGCTGGCCAACCACATGCAGTTCCAGTCCATCCCCGATATTTCCGCCGACGGTACGAGGGGCTGGATCCGCTCGCGCGCCTATGTGATGAGCATGGGAGGCTGGGGTCTGCCACTGTACGAAAATGAGTACCGGAAGGAAAACGGTGTCTGGAAGATCAGCCGCCTCACCGGGCCTTTCACGATGTATTCGAGTTGGGAAGGCTGGGGCAGGAATGCGCTGAACAATACCTGGCCGGACAAATTCGATCCGCCGCCGGATCTGCCGCCGTCCACCGTGTATCTCACGTATCCGGCCTACTACATCATTCCCTTCCATTACCCGAATCCGGTGACAGGCAAGCCCTTCCTGCCCGATCTGGGAGGGCTTGGCGCCTACGCCGCGCCTCCCGGCACCCGGGCACAGAGGGAATTCCTGCGCGTCGGCCGCATGGCTGATGGCACCCAGGCAATTGCCGAACCACCGAGAGACTGAGCATGCATTTGATGACCAACCTGACCCTGGGCGCGGCCCTGTGCCTGACACTGACAGGCTGCGGTGACCCCACGACCAGCCAGCCCCCCGCCACCAACACCACGGCTGCCATCAGCACCAGCGCGGCGCTTCCTGCGTCTGCCGGCGCGGCCGCCGTGGACCAGACCCGCTATGTGAACGCCGCCGGCGAACCCGAAAACTGGCTGAGCTACGGCAACACCTGGAAGGAGCAGCGCTTCAGCGCGCTCGACCAGATCAATGCGGGCAATGTCGATCGCCTCGGGCTGGCCTGGTTCGCCGAACTTGGCACGCTGCGTGGCGTGGTTGCCACGCCGCTGGTCATCGACGGTGTGCTCTACAACACCTCGTCCTGGAATATCACCACCGCCTACAAGGCCGACAGCGGCGAGGTGCTGTGGACCTATGATCCGAAGGTGTCGCCCGAATATGCCAGCGTCACCTGCTGCGGCGTGGTGAGCCGTGGACTGGCCGCGTGGAAGGGCAAGATCATCAGCGCCACACTGGACGGTCGCCTGATTGCGCTCGATGCCGCCACGGGCACACCGGTGTGGGAAGTCAACACATTGATCCCCGGCCAACCGCTCTCGATCACCGGTGCACCGCGCATGGCGAATGGTTTGGTGGTCATCGGCAACAGCGGTGGCGACGTGGGTTCGCGTGGCTACATCTCGGGCTATGACGCCGAAACCGGCGCCAAGGTATGGCGTTTCTTCATCGTGCCCGGCGAGCCCGGCGTGCCCGATGGCGAGGCTTCCGACTCCGTGATGGCGATGGCCGCAGCAACCTGGACCGGCGAATGGTGGAAGATGGGGGGCGGTGGCAACGCCTGGGACAGCATCGTCTACGATCCCGGGTTGGGCCTCGTGTACTTCGCCACCGGCAATGGTTCGCCGCACCATATGAAGTTCCGCAGCCCGCAGGGCGGTGACAACCTGTTCCTGTGCTCCATCGTGGCGGTGGATGCCGCCACCGGCGAATACCGCTGGCACTACCAGGAGATACCCTCCGAACAGTGGGATTATGACTGCACCAACCCCTTGCTGCTGGCCGAACTGGAGATCGAGGGTGAACAGCGCCGGGTGCTCATGCACGCGCCCAAGCACGCCTACTTCTATGTGCTGGACCGCGTCACCGGCGAGTTGCTCAGCACCGGGCACTATGTGGAGAACACCAACTGGTCTTCGCATGTGGACATGACGAGCGGTCGCCCCGTGCTCAATGAAGTCGCCTTTCCCACCAGCGAGCCGGTGCTGCTGAGCCCCGGCTTCGGTGGCGGCCACAACTGGAATCCGATGTCCTTCAGTCCACGCACGGGCCTTGTCTACATTCCCGCGCACGAAACCTACCAGGTCTATGGCGTGGCCGACGCTGAGCAGTTCAACTTCGTGCTGGGCCGCTCCACCTGGGCAGGCCCACGCTCGAACCCCGAGTTGCGGCGCGAGTTGAACCAACAGGCGCAGGAACGCGAGAAGGGTTACCTGCTGGCCTGGGACCCCGTGAAACAACAGGAAGCCTGGCGCGTGCCCCATCCGCACGCAGGCAGTGGCGGCACGCTGGCGACGGCCGGCAACCTGGTGGTGCAGAGCACGATCCGCAAGACGCTTTCCATCTACAGCGCCGACACCGGCGAACTCTTGTGGGAAATGCCGATCCAGAGCGTGGCTCCGGGCGGCCCCATCACCTACATGGTTGATGGCAAACAGTACCTCGCCATCAACGCAGGCTGGAACAGCGCACTGGTGAGTGGCTTGAACGACGAGGGCCCCTTCACCTGGGCGCCGGCGCGGCTGCTGGTGTTCGCGCTGGATGCCAGCGGCGTGGAACTGCCACCGGAACCGGCGCCGGGCGAACTGTTCGCGCCGCCGAACACTCAAATCGACCCCGCCCAGGCGGCACGCGGCGAGATTTTGTTCGCCGCCAATTGCCAGCTCTGCCACGGTGTCAATGCCATCGGTGGCCTGAAGGATCTGCGCTTCATGTCGCCTGACGCGCACGCCGACTACCTCGCCATCGTCATCAACGGCACCCGCGCCGACCGCGGCATGCCACGTCAGGATACGCTCACCGAAGCCCAGGCCGAGGATATTCACGCCTGGCTCATCAAGCGTGCGCAGGAGGATTGGCACCCGGGGTTCATGCAGTGAGTGCCTGCATACATAGAGGTGCCCAGCAGTTCAAGGTGTTAACATGGGCTCCCGTAGCCACTCGGTCCTGTAGCTGAATAAAAAGCTGAGGCAAAACAAGGTAAATGAGGTAAACAATGGCAGCAATAGAAACATCGCCCCATCCCCTGGTCTTCAAACTGGAAAATGCATCGGAACTTGGCTTCAGTGTCCCGGCGAACGAAAATGTTGCGATGCGTACCTGGGCCCGTTCCCTGGCGGGGATGCAAAAAGAAGCCATCGTCGGCTATGGCCCTACCGGCACGACCTGGCGCATGGTCTGTGATGAAGGCCCCTATCTGAATGGCACCGATCTTGCCCCCTTCCCCTTGGCCTTTTTTAGCGCCGGCCTTGCCGCCAATTTCATGTCCGGCATCCTGAAGGCCCTGGCAGAGGCGAAGATCGGGCACCGGGGCATCACATTGCTGCAGGACAATGTCTATGGCATGGATGGATCGGCCATCAGGGGCACCATGACCGGTGAAGCCTTGCCTGTCAGCCTGGACGTACAGGTAGATAGTGCGGCACCGGCGGCGGCCATTCAGAAGGCCGTCACGGCGGCGCTGGAGGCATCTGCGGGCGGGGCGCTGTTGCGCTCGGTTCTGGACAGTGCCTTTACCCTGAGCTTGAACGGCGAACAACTGCCGACCGGGCGCGTCAAGCAGCTTGCCGACCCGGCGGGGCCGGCGCCGGTTGGTTTCGACGCAGCACGACCGACTGCCGGCAACGAATTTGCCGCTGACATCATTCAGAAACTGGAAGCAGCCACCATTGTGCACGGCGTGGAGGGTGGCGCCGGCAGCAGCCTGTCCGGCGAACAAAAACGTTTGTTGCAGGTTCGCGGTATCTGCACACTGCGGGATGACGGTCTGAAAGAAATCAAGGTGCAGTTGTTCAAACCGATAGGCAGTGTGTTCCGCTTCCTGTCCGATGACAGCCGCCTGGTCGACGGCCAGGAACGTGCGCCTTCCGGTCTGGCCTATCTGTCTGCCGGCATAGCCTTTTGCTACATGACCCAGATTGGCCGTTATTCCCATATTGTCAAAAAGCCTCTGGAAAGTTACCGGATCGTTCAGGATACCTGTTTCAGTCTGGCAGACGCGGAGCATGCACAGGCAGGCTGTGAAGCGGTAAAAACCCATGTTTATCTGGAAACCGGGGAGGGCGAGGACTACGCCCGGACCCTGGTGGACATGAGTGAACAGACCTGCTTTCTGCACGCGGCCTGCCGTGCCGGCGTCGCGGTCAACAGCAAAGTAAGCAAAGCAAAAGTATGAAAGCGGAATTCTGGCACGAGAGCTGGCAAAAAAACCAGATCGGCTTCCATCTCAGCGAGGTCCATCCACTGTTGCGCCGGCACTGGGCTGCGCTCGATGTGATGCCGGGTGCGCATGTCTTCGTACCCTTGTGCGGCAAATCCCTGGACATCCTCTGGCTTCTGCAGCAGGGCTATCAGGTCAGTGCGGTTGAATTGTCTGCCCTGGCCATAGATGCCTTCCTGGCTGAAGCCGGCATCGTGGCGGAGCGTCAGGACCTGGGCGCATTGCAATGTTACAGTGCGCCCGGACTGAAGCTGTACTGCGGTGATTTTTTCGCCTTGCAGGCTGAGCATCTGGCGGGTGTGACGGTGGTCTATGACCGGGCCGCACTGGTGGCGCTGCCACCGGCCATGCGCGAGCACTATTGCCGGCATTTGTTGCAGTTGTTGGCGGGCAGGGAGGTACAATTGCTGCTGATCACTCTGGAATACGACCAGGCCCTGGTGGCAGGCCCACCGCATTCGGTATCGTCACAGGAAGTGGCCGCCCACTATGGTGCGGTGGGGATCATTCAGTTGCTGGATGCCCGTCTGGATGCGGCGCCACCGCCCAGGTTCACGGCGGCCGGCATTCCCGTGCTGCTGGAAAAGGCGTATCAAATCAGTCTGCATGGGAATACGTCAGAGGTAGATTAGCGGCCGCGTCGGTAATATTTCCCGCCTGGGTTATAATCGCTCCCGGGATCACTCTGGCGAGGGGCATGGGATCAGCGGGTGAGCGATGGATCATTATGGAACGACCACGAACGACCGTAAAGTGGGGATAAATGCTGGAAGCTCTGTTTGAATCGTCTCGTACCGTCAAGCGCATCGTCTGCCTGATTTACGATGGCTCTGCCATCGTGCTGGCCTTCTACCTGGCGATATTTCTACGCCTGGGCACCCTCGATTCCCCCTTTGTCGACAAAGACTTCGCCGTGCTCGGTATCACGCTGGTACTGAGCCTGGGCGTGTTCATCCGGCTGGGAATGTACCGGGCCATATTGCGCTACATGAGCACCCCGGCCATGCTCACGATCGTGGGCTGCGTGTTCATTTCCAGCCTGATTCTGACCTTTTCCAGTTTTTTGACCGAATCCCGGATGCCGCGCTCCATTCCCTTTATCTACCTGAGCCTTGCCCTGCTGCTGATTGGCACGCCCAGGCTGTTGGTGCGCAGCATCATCAATCTGCTCGCCCATCAGAGCGGAGGTGCCAGAGAGCCGGTCATCGTCTATGGCGCCGGCTATACCGGACACCAGCTGACACTGGCGCTGATGGGTTCCGGCTACAAACCGGTGGCCTTCATCGATGACAATCCTTCATTGCATGGTACCGAAGTGGCGAATATCAAGGTTCACAGCCCGGAGCGGCTCGAAGCCCTGCTGCGTACGCATGCCGCCAGCAAGGTTCTGCTGGCTCTGGGCAATACGCCCAACTCCCGCCGTGCCCAGGTCCTCAAGAACCTGGAGGCACTGGCCGTATCGGTACAAACCGTCCCTGCCATTGCCGATATCCTGAGCGGCAAGGCGCGTATTGAACACATCAAGGACGTGGAGATCGAAGACCTGCTGGGCCGCGATCCGGTCCGGGCCCAGGATGATTTGATGAGAGCCTGCATTGCCGGCAAGGTCGTCATGGTAACCGGTGCGGGGGGGTCCATCGGCAGCGAGCTCTGCCGCCAGATTCTGCCGCACGGCCCCAGGGCGCTGGTGCTGTTCGAGCTCAACGAATACAGCCTCTACTCGATCGAGCGCGAACTGTACGCCATGTCCGAACAGAAAAAACTGAAGGTCAAGGTTCACAGCATCCTGGGTTCGGTGCAGAAAGAACACCGGGTCGAAACCATCATGCGCAGCTTCGGCGTACAGACGGTATACCATGCCGCCGCCTACAAGCACGTGCCGCTGGTGGAGCACAATATCGTGGAAGGTGTGCGCAACAATGTCTATGGCACCTGGTATTGTGCCGAGGCCGCCATGCGCGCGGGTGTCGAAGCCTTCGTGCTGGTATCCACCGACAAGGCCGTGCGGCCCACCAACATCATGGGGGCCTCCAAGCGCTTTGCCGAGCTGGTCCTGCAGGGCCTGGCCCGGCGCCAGAGCGATACCCGCTTCAGCATGGTGCGCTTTGGCAACGTGCTGGACTCCTCGGGCTCGGTCGTCCCCCTGTTCCGGGCACAGATCAAACAGGGTGGACCCGTCACCGTCACCCACCCGGAAATGTTGCGCTATTTCATGACCATTCCCGAAGCTGCCAGGCTGGTGATCCAGGCGGGATCCATCGGCACCGGAGGCGATGTCTTTGTGCTGGACATGGGTGAGCCCATCAGGATCGTCGACCTGGCCACCCGCATGATTCACCTGTCGGGTCTGGAGGTCAAGGACGAGGACCATCCGGACGGCGACATCGGCATCACCTATACCGGTCTCAGACCCGGGGAAAAACTTTATGAGGAGTTGCTGATAGGTGACAACGTCAGTGGTACCAGCCACAGCAGCATCCTGCGTGCCGAAGAAGACTGTTTGAGCTGGGAAGAAACCCGCCGATTCCTGGATGAACTGGATCAGGCCTGCCACAGCTACCAATGCGAGAAGGTGCGCGCGCTGCTGCTCAAGGCACCCACCGGCTATGAGTCAGACATGCAGATCACCGACGCGGTCTGGCTGCAAAAACAAAACAGTGCTTCACATTTGAAAATCGTTACCTGAGCCCGGCACCGGAAAAGCGGATGGCGGCATTCCTGCCGCCATCCGCTGTCAACACCGGATCAGAACGGGAATTTGTTCTGGCCAGTCTGGATGGTCACCCATTTTATTTCGGTGAGTTCATCCATGGAGAAATGGCCGCCTTCCACACCGTAACCGCTGTTCTTTCGGCCACCAAAGGGAATGACCGGTTCGTCACGGACGCTGGGGCCGTTGATATGCACACTGCCGATATCGAGCGCCTCGGAGATCTCGATGGCTTTCTGCAGGTCGTTGGTGATTACGGCGGATGACAGACCGTATTCAGTGTCGTTGGCCAGTGCGATGGCGTGTTTGTAGTCATTGGCCTTGATCACCGAGGCCACCGGGCCGAAACATTCGGTTTTGAAGATGCTCATCTGATCGGTGACATCGGCAACCACGGTGGGTTCGAAAACATTGTCCTTGTAATGACCACCGGTCAGCACTTTGGCGCCCTGGGCAACGGCCATCTCCACCTGTTCCTTGATGAAGGGGGCCTGAGTGGTCCTGATCAGAGGACCGACGATCAGACCCGGTTCGCGGGGATCGCTGCCGTATTTGAGAGCGGCCACCTTGGTTTGGAATTTTTCGCAGAAGCTGTCATAGATGCCGGCTTCCACGATGACCCGGGAGCCGGTCATGCAGATCTGCCCCTGATGCATGAAGTTGCTGAAAGCGGCGCAGTTCACGGCATAGTCGATGTCGGCATCGTTGAGTACGACGATGGGGTTTTTACCACCCAGTTCCAGCGCAAAGCGCTTCATGTTGGCAGCGGCGGTGGCGCCCACATGCGTGCCGACCTTGGTGGAGCCGGTAAAGGTCACGAAACGAATGCGGGGGTCGGAAATCAGGTCGTCACCGATATCCGCACCCAGCCCTGGAATCACATTGACCACGCCCGGCGGAAAACCGGCCTCGGTGAACAGTTCACCCAGTTTGAGGCCGATGACCGGTGTCATCTCGGAGGGTTTCAGGATCACACAATTCCCGGCTGCCAGCGCAAAGCCGATCTTGCGGATCGACAGCAGCAGGGGAAAATTGAAGGGCGCAATGGACAGCACGACACCCAGCGGGCGGCGAACACTGTAGGATTTTACCCCGGGGTAGTCCGACAGATAGGTTTCACCCTTGACGCGGCGGCATTCACCGGCCATGGAGCGGACGAAAATAGGCGTATGGTGGGTTTCATAACCGGCTTTCAGCAGCGTGGAACCGGCCTCGTCGATCAGCACATCGCTCAATTCAGCCGCGCGTTTTTCCATCAGATCCGCCACGTTCAGCAACAGCTTTTCGCGCTGGGAAGGGCCGATGTCCTTCCAGGTGCTGAAGGCTTTGGCCGAGGACGCCAGCACTGTTTCCAGGTCGGCCTTGCCGGCGTTCTGGATCCGGGCATAGGGCTGGTTGGTGGCCGGGTTCATGTCGTCGCTGTATTCACCGGAGGCGGAGGACACATACTGTCCGTCAATATAGAGCTGGTATTCTTTCATTGTTGATGATTCTCCATGACTGGGATTATCGGGTTTGGGGTGATGGGCAGGTAAAGTAATGGATAGAGGCAGCAAGATCAAATGAAATTAACGGGTGCAGGATGGACAGGCTGTGGTCCCGACAGCGCTTCGGTCAACGCTGGGGGCCGCGCCCGGAAAGGGTAAGCGTCATTGCGGCTGGAGGCATTTTCTGGCCCACAGTCCGGTTTCCGCCTCCAGGCTCCAGGCAAACAGCGCAAGGGCATCTTTCAGGCGGTTCTGATAGGGTGAATTTTCCGTGCAGGCAGCATACAGGTCCAGGCCACACCAGCCCATCAGAAGCAGGCCACAGCAGCGCAGCAGATTGTAGGCGCGGGCGTCCAGGCTGCTTTTGTCTTCACGGGCGGCGCTCAGCACGAGGGCCACGGTCTCCTCGAACAGCACGAGACTGTTGCTCAATGGACTGCTCAAGGGGTTGTCGGGGCCGGCGCTGGCCAGCGAGCTTCTTATATCGGCAAGCAATTCTCTCAGGCTGGCCGTGTCGTCGCCGAGCAGCTTGCGCTTGCTGAAGTCCAGTGCCTGAATGCCGCTGGTGCCTTCATAAATGGAGGCCACCCGGATGTCTCTGAGCAGGCGTTCCATGGGATAGTCACGGGTATAGCCATAGCCGCCCAGCACTTGAATGCCCTGACTGGCGACCTGGAACGCGAGTTCTGCTGACAGGGTTTTGGCCACCGGCAGCAGCAGCTCGCCAATTTTCTGCTGGCGTTGCGCCCGGGCCGGGTCTTCATCGGCCTCGCCCATATCCAGATAAAAAGCCGTGCGCAGGCTCAAGGCCCGCAGCAGTTCACTTTGTGCCGTCATGTCCAGCAGCATGCGCCGGACATCGGCATGGGCGCTGATCATGGGCGCTTTCTGGTCCGGTCTGCCGCCCTGCGGGCGCTCATTGGCATAGGCGATGGCTTGCAGGGTGGCGGTATTGGCCACCGCCGAACCCTGTACGCTGACCGCCAGGCGCATGGCATTCATCATGACGAACAGTGCCTGTATGCCCTGGCCGGGTTCACCAACCAGCCAGCCCTGGGCAGCGTCAAACTCCATGACGCAGGTGGGGGAGGCATGCAGGCCCAGTTTATGTTCCAGACGCAGGACCTTGACGCCGTTGCCGGCATGCTCCTGCGTGAATTTGGGCACGGCAAACAGGCCCAGACCGCGGGTGCCGGTTTCCCCGCCGGGCATGCGGGCCAGCACCAGATGAAGAATCTGCTCGGTGGCATCATGATCGCCATAGGAAATCCAGATTTTGCTGCCGCTGACAAGCCAGCGGCCATCTGTGGTCGGCGTCGCGGCCGTGCGAATCCTGCCGACATCGGAACCGGCCTGGGGTTCGCTGATGACAATGGTCGAGGCCAGTTCGCCGGACACCAGACCCGGCACCCAGCGCTGGCAAAGCTCTTCGGAGGCGTGACGGAGCAAGGTCAGCGCCGCACAGCGCAGATTGATGGCCAGCATGCCAAAGGCCAGATTGGCTGCATCGGAGAGTTCCTGGATGGCACTCTGGATGATCCGGGGAAAAGCGAGTCCATCGACGCTCATGGGCAGGCTCAGGCCGGGAAAGCCCAGTTCACACCACTGCCGGTAGGTTTCCGCCGTGCCGGGGGGCAGACTGACCTTGCCATCCTGCAGCCGGCAAGCATCGCTGTCACCCCGCTGGGCCAGGGGTGACAGGGCCTCACGGCTGAAGCGGGCAGCCTGGCTCAGCATCATATCGACCAGGTCCGGGTCCAGGTGAGAGAATGCCGGGGTGCTGCTGACCTGATTGAAGTGGGCAATGACCCTGAGCTGAAATTGCAGACCTTCGACCTGTTGTTGAAAGATGGACATTGTTTGAATGATTTCCTGTAATTGGCCTATCTTTTCTTTCAGGCAGGGCAGTTGAAATGTCTTTTTATTGCGCTTGTCACAACGTTGGCCATTTTCCCACAGGGGCTCCCGCCGGGATAGCCCTTGAATCTTTGCAGGTAGTGGTTTACTTTACGCCACCTTGAGCCCCTGAAGTCCCGCAATGGCATTGATCTGTTGTTGCCGGGGTTCCGGGGCAACACTATCGAACAGTGGTTTTTTCTCGCTCACTGTCCTTGCCCGGACCGGGAGGCGGGAGGGAAGTGCAAACAAGAATGGGTCCTTATATGCATCACAACATTTCCGGAAAGCAGGTTCTCAGAGTCCAGGCCCTGGGTCTGGCGGTGGGCCTGGCCTGTTGTTCTTCCGTGACCCTTGCCCAGACCAATACCATCGAGTCGATCGTGGTAACGGCTGATCGCCAGAATCGGGTTCTGGGTGACCTGGCGGCCAGCATCTTCGCAGTTGATTCAGAGTCACTGGCACTGATGAGTCATACCCATATCAACGAGTCCCTGGCCCGGGTGCCGGGGACCTGGATAAGCCGTGGCAATGGTCAGGAGTCCCTTACCGCCATTCGTTCCCCGGTGCTGACCGGTGGTGGCAGTTGTGGCTCTTTTCAGATGTCCGAAGATGGCATTCCGCTGCGTGGTGCCGGCTTCTGCAACGTCAACCAGTTGTTTGAATCCAATACCGAGCAGGCCGGTGGCGTCGAAGTCATCCGTGGTCCCGGCAGCATCCTGTTTGGGGCCAATGCGCTGCACGGCACCGTCAATGTGCTCAGTCCGGGCGTTCCCCAGGAAGCCGGTGCCAGCATTGGTCTCGAGGCGGGTTCCCATGGCTACAAGCGGGCGAAAGTCAGTGCCAATACCAGCGTGGGCCGCCATGGCTTCCTGGTCAATTTCAACGGTACCTCCGATGACGGCTTCAAGGATGATTCCGGCTTTGACCAGCAGAAGGTGACCTTGCGTCACGAATATCGCGGCAACAATCTGTCCGTTACCAATGTTTTCAGCGCCACCAATCTGAACCAGGAAACCTCGGGTTTCATTGAAGGTCCCAGGGCCTACAAGGACAAGGATCTGAAGCGGAGCAACCCCAACCCCGAGGCTTTCCGGGACTCTCACAGCTATCGTCTGTACAGCCGTGTGGAATGGGAGAGTGACGCCGGTCATTGGATGGTGACACCCTATTACCGCAATACGGACATGAACTTTCTTCAGCACTTTTTGCCGGGCACCCCGCTGGAAACCAACAAGCATGAATCCTTTGGCTTGCAGACCATGTTTACCAGCAAGCGGGTCGGCGCTTTTGAATTCATGAGCGGGATGGATTTTGAATTTACCGACGGGACCCTGCTGGAAACCCAGGATGCGCCCCCGGTGGATGCCAGCCCTTTTCTGGTTGGCATCCTGCCAGTGGGCAAGCACTATGATTTCCAGGTGGACAGTCAACTGTTGTCCCCCTTTGCCCAGATACGTCTGCACGCCACTGAGAAGGATCTGCTCTCTTTCGGCCTGCGCTATGAGTATCGTAACTATGATTATGACAATCGGATGGTGGATGGCCGGGTCCGGGAAGATGGTACGGCCTGCCCGGGCGGCTGCCGTTTCAATCGGCCGGCTGACCGCAGCGACGACTTCGACAATGTCTCGGCGCAACTCGGCTGGATTCATAGCTACGGCACTGGCCAGCAGGTGTATCTGAATCTGGCCAGTGCCTTCCGGGCGCCCGAGGCCAATGAACTCTACCGACTGCAGAACCAGCAGAGCGTGGCCGACCTCAAATCTGAAGAACTGAAGAGCATCGAACTCGGCTTCCGGGGCACCTGGGAGGGCTTGAGTTATGGGGTTTCGGCCTATTACATGGACAAGGACAATGTCATCTTTCAGGACAGTGACCGCAACAATGTCAGCAATGGCAAGACCCGTCACAAGGGTGTCGAGGTGAACACGGCGATGAGTGTGACCGATACCCTGTCTCTGACCTTGGCGGGCAGTTTCGCCCGCCATAAATACCAGGCGGATATTGACCAGCCCGGCTTTTCTGTCGCCATCGATGGCAATGAAGTGGATACCGCGCCCAAATTCACCGGCAGCGCCCAGTTGAACTGGGCCTTGAATGAGCAGCAGAACGTCGAGCTCGAGTGGGTGCACATGGGTTCCTATTTCACCGACGAGCTGAATCAGAACAAATACCCCGGGCATGAGCTGGTGAACCTGCGCTATCAGGCCAGTTACGGCAAAAGATGGTTCGCCGGTGTCCGAATTACCAATCTGCTCAATGTCGACTATGCGGAACGGGCGGATTTTGCCTTTGGCAATGAGCGCTTTTTTGTCGGGGAACCGCGCAGCCTGTACGTGACCCTGGGCACACGTTTTTAGATGGCGGCAGATTCGGCAGCAGTGAAACCCGTGCCCAGAGGCAAGCGTGAGGAAGTGCTGGACGTTGCCAGCAACTATTTCCTGGTCAATGGCTATGAGGGCACCAGCATCAATGTCATGGCCCGGGAAGCCGGCATCTCCAAGGAGTCCATCTATCGCTACTTCGGCAGCAAGGAGGACCTCTTCAAGGCCGTTGTGGCGCGGGAGCTGGAAGTTTATCGGCGCGGCATGGAAAATACCGAAAGCGACCATGGCCTGTCGCTTGCGGAAGCGCTTCAGCATGTGGCGGAAGCGGCGCTGAAAGTGCTTACCACTGATCGCGCGCTGGCCTTGCGCAGGCTCATCTTCCAGATGGCCGCGAATGGTTCGGCAATCGGCAAATACTACTATGAGGTCGGCCCTCGCATCGCCTATCTGAATCTGAAAAAGATTTTTGACCAGCATGCGATGAAATCAACATTCAGTTCAGAAAAACTCAGCGTCTATTTCATCAGCCAGGCCTTGCATACCATCATGCTGGAGCGCGAATGCGGGCTGCTGAAAAAAGTCAGCCAGAAGGAAATCCAGAAACGCAGTCAGACCGTTGTGGACGACTTCATCCTGGCCTACTTTGATCTGGGAGACTCCTGAGCTTGAGCAGACCCCCGCCTCGGGTTCTGTTTGCCCCTTTCCGTGTGCCCCAACGCAGGCCTCAGATCACCTGCCTTTCCTTCAGCAGGTTGAGAACCCTGTCCATGCATTCATCAACACTCAACTCGTGTGTGGGCAGGATCAGATCAGGACTTTCCGGTTCATCATAGGGAAAGGAAATACCGGGCACATGATTGGTCGGAACATTTTCCTCTGCCGCATAGATGCCGCTCGGGTCGCGTTGCCTGCAGACATCCATGGGTGGGTTCAGATAGACCAGAATGCAATTCTCGGCGCCGATCACCCCCAGGGCATGTTCCCGTGAATCGGCATTCGGCGCGACATAGGCCGCACAGCAAATCAGACCGGAGTCATTGAGAAACCTGGCGATATAGGCACTGCGTCTCAGGTTTTCGGCACGGCCGGCGGCGTCGTGGGGAAGGTCCCTGCTGATGCCCAGGCGCATGTCCTTGCCATCCAGCACCGTGCTGGCCCGGCCCAGATCGAACAGGCGCCGTTCCAGCGCGTGGGCCAGGGTTGTTTTGCCAGCCCCGGAAACACCGACAAACATGACGGTGACGGGTTTTTGGCCATAGCGTGCGGCCCGCTCTTCCGGTGTGACATGGGTGACATGGCCGGATGTGGACGCCAGACCGTAGCGGCCGGGTTTGCCGGCATCCATGATCATGCCGGCGCCGACCGTCACATTGCTGAGGCGGTCGATAATGATGAAGGCCCCGGTGCTGCGATTGCGCTTGTAGTCATCGAAATGAATGGGTTGGTTGAGACTGATTTCACACAGACCGATTTCGTTCAATTCCAGTGTTGGCGCGGGTGAGGTCTTCAGGGTATTGATATCCACCTTGTGAATGACCCTGGTAATCTGGCCACTGAGCGCAAGCGTGGAATGCTTGAAGTCATACTGTTTGCCCGGCAGCAGTGGCTTGTCTGTCATCCATACCAGGTTGGCTCTGAAATCAGCCCGGGAAGCCGGCAGATTGTCGGAATGGATGATCATGTCTCCCCGGCTGATATCGATTTCGTCCTCCAGGGTCAGGGTGATGGCCATCGGGGTAAACGCCTGCTCCAGTTCCTCGTCATAGGTGACGATGGATTTTATCCGGCTGGTTTTGCCGGAGGGCAGGGCGGTGATGCTGTCTCCCTTGCGCACGATGCCGGAGGCAATGGTCCCGCAATAGCCCCGGAAGTCCAGGTTGGGGCGGTTGACGTACTGTACCGGGAAGCGAAAATCAGCAAAATTCTTGTCGGCGGAAACCTTGGTGTTTTCCAGTTTCCACATCAGGGTGTCACCATCATACCAGGGCGTATTCTCACTGGCGTTGACGACATTGTCGCCATTGAGGGCGGAAATCGGGATAAAGGACAGGTTGGGGATTTCCAGTTCCCTGGTGAAATCCAGGTAGTCCTGTTTGATCCTGTCGTAGACCTCCTCGCTGAAATCCATCAGGTCCATCTTGTTGATGGCGACGATGATGTGCTGGATGCCCAGCAGGGTGGCAATGAAGGTATGGCGGCGTGTTTGGGTCTGCACCCCGTGACGGGCATCGATCAGGATGATGGCCAGTTCGCAGTTGGACGCGCCGGTGGCCATGTTGCGGGTATATTGTTCATGGCCGGGGGTGTCGGCGATGATGAATTTGCGCTTGGCCGTGGAAAAATAGCGATAGGCCACATCGATGGTGATGCCCTGTTCGCGTTCGGCCTGCAGGCCGTCCACCAGCAGTGCCAGGTCAAAGTTGTTGCCGGTGGTGCTGGACTTGATGCTGTCGGATTTGATGGCTTCCAGTTGGTCCTCATATATCATTTTGGAGTCATGCAGAAGCCGCCCGATCAGAGTGCTTTTGCCATCATCGACACTGCCGCAGGTGAGCAGGCGCAGCAGTTCCTTTCTTTCATGCTGGGCCAGATAGGCGTTGATATCCGTGCTGATCAAATCAGATTGGTGTGACATAGATTACAAATCCGGTGCTGAGAATAGTGTTCTAGAAGTAACCTTCGCGCTTCTTGGCTTCCATGGAACCCGCCTGGTCGCTGTCGATCAGGCGACCCTGGCGTTCGGAGGTCTTGGCAAGCAGCATTTCCTGGATGATTTCCGGCAGGGTGGTGGCTTCTGACTCGACGGCTCCGGTCAGGGGATAACAGCCCAGCGTGCGAAAGCGGACCATTTTCATCACCGGGTTTTTCCGGAGTTCTTCCGGCACCCGCTCGTCATTGACCATGATGTCGACGCCATGGTAATTGATCACGGGCCGGAGTTTGGCGAAATACAGGGAGGGAATCTCGATGCTGTTGAGGTGGATATATTGCCAGATATCCAGCTCCGTCCAGTTTGACAGGGGAAATACCCGGATACTTTCGCCCTTGTTGACCTTGCCGTTATAGATATTCCACAGTTCCGGACGCTGGTTCTTGGGATCCCAGCGGTGATTCTTGTCACGGAAGGAATAGACCCTTTCCTTGGCGCGGGATTTTTCTTCATCGCGGCGGGCGCCACCGAAGGCGGCGTCGAATTGGTATTTGTCGAGCGCCTGCTTCAGAGCCTGGGTTTTCATGATGTCGGTATGCTTCTGGCTGCCGTGGGTAAAGGGTCCGACGCCGGCATCGATACCTTCCTGGTTACTGTAGACGAGCAGATCGAGTCCCAGTTTTTTTACATGGCTGTCACGAAACTCGATCATTTCCCTGAATTTCCAGGTGGTATCCACGTGCAGCAGCGGAAAGGGCAGTTTTCCCGGATAGAAGGCCTTCAGCGCCAGGTGCAGCATCACGGCAGAGTCCTTGCCGATCGAGTAGAGCATGACGGGTTTGTCAAATTCCGCGGCGACTTCACGGATGATGTGGATGCTTTCGGCTTCCAGCTGGTTGAGATGTGTTAAACGTTGTTCTGTCATTGCCTGGGCTCGGGTTGGGACCGCTGATGGGAATCGGGGCCGGAATTATAAGGGAACTTGCCATTAAACCCAAGGCGGCAGAATCAGGTCCATTCAGAGGGGCGCAAAACGCTGTGTTCAGCGTTCATCCAGACCGTAATCTTCAGAGAGATTACCCTTTTGTCCGGGGTCTGATTTTTGGGCATAGTCCAGAGGGGGCGCAATTTCCTGTTTGTGTGGCTCCGCATCCATGTCTGCCTCGGGGAAGAGCCGCTCGGAATCAAGGTTGCTCAGGGAGAGCTGGCCTGGAACATCTTCCGGGCACAGGGCATTTGCACTGTCGGCCATGTGCCGGTAAAGCTCACGGTAGTTCTGTCCAAGGCTACTGAACAGCCTGGACGATGTGTGGAAATGGGTGTTGACTTCTTCCCGGTAGCTGGCGTATTCGCTCTGCGTATTGGCCAACTGTTCCTGCAGCGCCCTGATTTTTGTGGTGTCGGATTTGAACTGTCGAAACAGCACGGCCCCGGAGCACAGGCCGACAGCGAAGCAGAGGGTACCGATAAGCCAGATCATTGCGTGCTATGCCACTCTTGAGATTTGTTGAAACATTGCGCGTGATTATAACTATAATCGCCCGCTGATTCTGTAAAATTTCCGGTACTGCCGGTTTTTTATCCCGAGGCTGTACCTTTGACGCCCATCAAACGCTATCAGCGTGATCTGAAGCAGCAGTTGATCTTTCCCGATGCTGCGCAGGCAGAGGCAATGGGGCATCTGCAGGCCCTGTATCTGGCGCTGGAGCAGGAGCGTGCCAGGGTGCCGAATCTGTTCGAACGGCTGCTTGGCTTCCTGCGCCCGGCACCCAGAGTAGCGCTTCGCGGCCTGTATATCTGGGGCGGCGTCGGCAGGGGCAAGACCTACCTGATGGATCTGTTTTACCAGTGCCTGCCTGGGGAACGCAAAATGCGCATGCACTTTCATCGTTTCATGCAGATGGTGCACCGGGAGCTGAATCAGCACAAAGGCATCAGGAATCCGCTGGTCAGGGTAGCGCAGAAGATTGCCCATAAAACCGACCTGATCTGTTTTGATGAGTTTTTCGTGTCCGATATCGGTGACGCGATGATCCTGGCCAATCTGCTGGAAAGTCTGTTCGACGCCGGCGTTGCGCTGGTGGCCACGTCGAATATTGAACCGGAGCAGCTCTATGAAAATGGCCTGCAACGACAGCAGTTTCTGCCTGCGATAGCGCTGCTGTACCGGCATACCCAGGTGATCAACCTGGATGGCGGCTTCGATTACCGCTTGCGGAGCCTGGAAAAGGCGGATATCTACCATTATCCCCTGGACGCAGCGGCAGACCTCAACCTGACGCGCTGCTTTCAGGATTTGTCCGCCGGCCTGATGACATACGAAGACAGGCAACTGGAGATTCTGGGGCGTGATATCCGGACCCGCTGCTGGGCAGAGGGCCTGGTATGGTTTGAGTTTGGAGAAATCTGTGACGGTCCGCGCAGCGTGGCGGACTATATCGAGATTGCCCAGCTCTTCCATACCGTACTGCTGGCCAATATCCCTCGCCTGGGGCCGGGCAGCGACGATCTTGCCCGGCGTTTCATCAGCCTGGTGGATGAATTTTATGACCATGATGTGAAGCTCGTCATATCGGCGGCCGTGCCTCTGGAACACCTGTATGACGGTTCGGAACTGGCCTTTGCCTTTACCCGGACCCGCAGCCGCCTGCTGGAAATGCAGTCCAGAGAGTATCTGGAGCGGGCGCACAAACCCTGAAGAGGGCCGCTTTGGCAGCACCTGCCGCCGCCCGCAAAAAATTGCTTAATGCGCTTGAATATTGCCGGAGGCATCGGTAGAATTCGCGCTCCCTGTATGGCAATGCGTCTGAGACAGAAAAAATGAAGACTTTTACAGCTAAAAACGAAAGCGTCCAGCATGACTGGTATGTCATAGACGTCGATGGCCTGACGCTGGGCCGTGTGTCCACGGAAATCGCGCATCGTCTGCGTGGCAAGCACAAGGCGGAATACACTGCCCACGTGGATACCGGTGACTACATCGTGGTCGTCAACGCTGAAAAGGTAAAAGTAACCGGCAAGAAAGGTACGGACAAGATGTATTACCGGCACTCGGCTCACCCCGGCGGTCTGAAGTCCCTCACGTTCAACGAGATGATAAAAAAGTCTCCTGAACAGGTCATTACGCTGGCGGTCAAGGGTATGTTGCCAAGAACCCCACTGGGCCGTGCGATGATGAAAAAGCTGAAAGTGTACGCGGGCGACAAGCATCCTCATGAAGCCCAGCAGCCGGCACCCCTCGATTTGCAATTAGGATACTAAACCATGGCAGCAACCCAATATTACGGAACCGGACGTCGCAAGACCTCGACAGCGCGGGTTTTCCTGACCGCCGGCAAGGGTGATATCACAATCAATGAGAGAAGCATTGATAACTTTTTCGGCCGTGAAGTGGCCAGGATGATTGTGCGTCAGCCTTTGGAATTGTTGGCGGTGGCTGACAAGTTTGATATCAGGGTTCGCGTTGCCGGCGGTGGCAGTTTTGGTCAGGCCGGTGCGATCCGCCATGGCATTACCCGGGCGCTGATGCAATACGATGAAGGCAATCGCAGCGTTCTGCGCAAGGCCGGCTTCGTTACCCGTGATGCCAGGGAAGTTGAACGCAAGAAAGTGGGCCTGCGAAAAGCGCGCAAGAAACCACAATTTTCCAAGCGTTAATTTTCAGAATCCCGCCTTTAGTTCTTGTTCAAGAAACGCTGGACCTTGCGGGTTCGGCGTTTTTTTTTGGTTTTTGCGCGTGTCCGGCAGGGGCGTGAACAGAGCTTTTATCTTGAAAAAATGCCCGCAATTTAGTACTATTCGCACTATTTGCAAGTCTGTCGGCCAGATGATCTGGTTTTGTCTCTATCCGGGTTCAAAAGGAGAATTTCATAGTGAGCAAGGGCTCTGATAACAATGGCCGCAGGCGCTTTCTTGTGGGTGCCACTTCTCTGGTTGGTGCAGCGGGGGCTGTGGGCGCCTCCGTTCCCTTCGTCGGTTCCTGGAATCCCAGCGCCCGGGCCCGGGCCGCCGGCGCCCCGATTCGCATCGATATCAGCCGTCTCGAGCCCGGCGCCCTGCTGGGGCCGATGCCGGCGTGGCGGGGGCAGCCGATTTTCGTGCTGCGCCGCGATGAAGAGATTCTTCAGGGTCTTGTCGATAATACGGCCCGTCTGGCAGACCCGGCCTCGGAACGAGAGACCCAGCAGCCCGCCTATGCGAAAAATGAGTATCGTTCGATCAAGCCGGAAATTCTCGTGCTGGTGGGCCTGTGTACCCACCTCGGCTGTTCGCCAAAAATCAATACGGAAGTAGGCCCCCAGGACTATGATCCTGAATGGAAGGGCGGGTTTTTCTGTCCCTGTCACGGTTCCATGTTTGACCTGGCCGGCAGAGTCTACCGGGGGGTCCCGGCGCCAAGTAATCTGCTGGTGCCTCCACACTTCTATGAAAGTGACAATGTGATAGTGATTGGTGTTGATGGAGAAAGCGCATAATGGCCGCTGCTGAAAAAGACCTTGTTGAAAAGAAAGGATTCATGGCCTGGATCGATGCCCGCCTGCCGGTGACCCAGGCCTTCGAAAAGCACATGAGCAAATACTACGCGCCGAAGAACTTCAACTTCTGGTACGTATTTGGCGTGTTGTCACTCTTCGTTCTGGTCAATCAGTTGTTGACCGGGATCTGGCTGACCATGAATTACAACCCCAGCGCCGAGGGAGCCTTTGCGTCGGTGGAGTTCATCATGCGGGATGTCGATTATGGCTGGATCCTGCGTTATCTGCATTCCACCGGGGCCTCCGCATTTTTTGTCGTGGTCTATCTGCACATGTTTCGTGGCCTCATGTACGGTTCCTACCAGAAACCCCGTGAGCTGATCTGGATTTTTGGCATGACCATTTACCTGGTGCTGATGGCCGAAGGGTTCATGGGCTACATTCTGCCCTGGGGCCAGATGTCCTTCTGGGGGGCCAACGTGATTGTCTCCCTGGCAGGCGCCATTCCTGTCATAGGCCAGGACCTGATGGTATGGATTCAGGGTGATTACCTCATTTCCGGTGCGACCCTCAACCGCTTCTTTGCCTTGCACGTGATTGCATTGCCGCTGGTGCTGGTGGGTCTTGTGGTGCTGCATCTGCTGGCCTTGCATGAAGTGGGATCCAACAATCCGGACGGCATAGAAATCAAGAAGAACAAGGATGCCAACGGGGTTCCTGTGGATGGCATTCCCTTTCATCCCTATTACACCGTCCACGATCTGGTCGGAATCGTCGTCTTCCTGTTTGTGTTCTGTTTCATTGTGTTCTTCATGCCTGAAATGGGCGGTTATTTTCTTGAGCATGCCAATTTTGAACAGGCGGACAGCCTTAAGACGCCTGAACATATTGCGCCCGTTTGGTATTTCACGCCTTTTTATTCCATGCTGCGTGCCGTGACCTATCCATTGTTCGGGGTTGATGCCAAGTTCTGGGGGCTGGTGGTCATGGCAGGCGCCATTGCCATATTGTTCGTAATGCCCTGGCTCGATCGCAGCCCGGTCAAATCCATGCGCTACAAGGGCTGGTACAGCCGCATCGCCCTGCTCGGTTTTGTCGTCAGTTTCGTTATTCTCGGGGTACTGGGGACCAAAATTGCCACGGGCCCGAGAACCTCGCTGGCACAGATTTGCACCTTGATCTATTTCCTCTATTTTCTGGCAATGCCCTGGTATACCAAAAAGGAATACACGACAAGCCCGCCGGAGCGCGTGACCGGACGCTGGATATCGATATCTCAGTTGTTGTCGGCGCTGGTATTGCTGGTCGCCCTGATCGTTATCCCGCTGACGGCCGTGGGCGCGGAAGCGGAGGTGGAATTGGAAGCGGTGACAATGAACCTGGAGGACAAGGCTTCTCTTCAGTCAGGCGCCCGGACCTTTGTCAATTACTGCCTGGGCTGCCATTCGGCCGGTTTTTCCCGTTATGGCCGGGTGGCCAGTGATCTCGGTATTCCGGAAGATCTGGTGGAAGAAAATTTCATCTTTGATGAAAACACGGGCATTGGTGATCTGATGCACAGCGCCATGCCAGTGGAGCAGTCCAAAAGCTGGTTCGGCGTGGCGCCTCCCGATCTGAGCCTGGTGGCAAAAGTCAGGAGCCCGGAATGGCTCTATGGCTATCTAACCGGGTTCTATCTCGATGCTTCGCGTCCGACCGGCGTGAACAACCGGGTCTTTGCCAATGTGGCCATGCCCAATGTGCTGGCGGAACTCCAGGGTGAGCAGTTGCCCTGTGAGGACGAAGCCTGCAGTGCCACTGTGCATGTTGAAGGCACGGGCTCCCTGAGCCCGGAAGCCTTTGACGATCTCGTCTATGACCTGGTTAATTTTTTGTACTACCTGGGTGAGCCTGCTCGTCTGGAACGGGAAAAGATTGGCGGTTATGTGCTGTTTTTCCTCGCCTTCCTGTTCGTGTTTGTTTACATGCTGAACAGAGAATACTGGAAAGATATTCACTGAGCGGCTTTTCTGATCAACAATAGAGTTCAGAGGCTATACTATGGGAGTCGTGACCAAACGCTCTTCAATGCTGTTCTACTCGGATGGTGCCAGTCAGTACAGTCATCGGGTGCGGATCGTTCTGGCTGAGAAAGGCGTGACGGTGGATATTGTCGATGTTGACATCCACGACAAGCCCGAGGACCTGGCCGACCTCAATCCCTACAACAGTTTGCCTACCCTGGTAGACCGGGATCTGGTTCTATACGAGCCCAACATCATGATGGAGTACCTCGATGAGCGCTTTCCCCATCCGCCGCTGTTTCCTGTTTACCCGGTTGCCAGAGCCCAGAGTCGACTGTGGATGCACCGGATTGAAAAGGACTGGAGCGGCCTGGTGGACATGCTGCAGGCAGAGCTGGCAAGCGAAGAGGAACTGGAGCAGGCGCGCAAGGTATTGAGAGATGGACTGATGTCCATTTCCCCGATTTTTGCTGAACGACCGTATTTCATGAGCGATGAATTCACGATAGTGGATTGTTGTGTCATCCCCATTCTTTGGCGGCTGTCGGAAATTGGGGTAAGCTTGCCGCAAACAAAGGCGGCCAAACCTCTGGTGGAATATCGCAAACGCTTGTTTGACAGAGAGTCTGTTGTTCAAAGTCTTTCGGAGCAAGAGAAAGAAATGAAATCCTGAGCGGGGCCCGGTTTATGACAATGACTTCTCACCGTCCCTACATGGTCAGAGCGCTTAATGAATGGATTCTTGAGAACAACTGTACCCCCTATATTCTCGTCAATGCCCACCATAAAGATGTGCAGGTTCCCCAGAACCATGTCAAGGACGGGCAGATAATCCTCAATATTTCCCCGATGGCTGTACAGGGCCTGAGCATTACCAATCTCGGGATAGAATTCAATGGTCGCTTCGGGGGGATTCCAACCCGGGTTTTTGTTCCCTGTGCGGCCGTACTTGGAATTTATGCAAAAGAAAACGGGCAGGGCATGATTTTTGAAGCCGAAGAACCTGTTCCAGAACCCCCTGCCCCCACACTTGAAACCGGCCATGGAGACAGCAGGCCGAAGAAACCGAGAACCCGTGGCGAACGTCCTTCTCTGCGGGTCGTGAAGTAAGGGAAGCTGAAGACACCAGAGTCATTCAGAGCTTTGAACATCCGGCAGAGACGTTCACACGTTCTTCAACGTGCCCTTAATTGATATATTCAAATGCCCGCACCACCTTGGTTACCCCGCCGGTATTGCTGACGAGCTCAACCGCCTTGTCAGCTTCCTGCTGTGTCAGCAGCCCCATCAGATAGACGACACCATTTTCAGTGACGACTTTTATTCTCATGCCGCTGACCTCGTTGTTGGCCAGCATCAGGGTTTTGACCTTGGCCGTCAACCAGGCATCATTACTGCGGGAAAAGAAGGCGGTGACACCCGCGACCTCGAGTTCGTTATACACTGTCTTGACGCGGCTGTTGGAGGAATTGGCAACCCGGGTAGCCAGGTTTTTCAGCTCCTGGGAAGGAACCTGCCCCACCAGCAGAACCGTGCCGTTGAAGCTGACAACTGAAATATGGGCGGCTTTCAGGCCGGGATCGGCGGCATTCAGATTGACCTGAATCATGGTTTCTATGCTGCTGTCGTCCATCATGGCGCCGGTGCTGCGGCGGCCGGGATTTTCTTCGATGCCATCATCGCCGGTGGTGGCGCTGATAACAGTGGCGCAGGCATTGAGCATGACGAGAACACTGAACAGTAAACTGCCACGAAAAAACCAAGTCATTATTCCTCTCCGAAAAGTTGGTTGTCTATCAGATCACAAAGACAATGGATCACCAGCAGATGAACCTCCTGTATTCTGGCCGTGACCGTTGATGGAACACAGATTTCAATATCCTGCGCGGTCAGCATATTGCGCATGATGCCGCCTTCATTGCCACAAAGAGCGACAACCGGCATGTCACGGTCATGAGCCGCCTTGATGGCTTCCAGCACATTCTCGGAATTTCCGCTGCTTGAAATTGCCAGCAACACGTCCCCGGCCTGTCCCAGTGCCCTCACCTGCTTGGAAAACACCTGCCTGTAGCTGTAGTCATTGGCAATGGAGGTCAGGGTGGAGCTATCCGTGGTGATGGCGATGGCGGGCAGGGACGGCCTTTCCCGTTCAAAACGGTTGAGCATTTCCGCAGAAAAATGCTGGGCATCACCCGCCGAGCCGCCATTGCCGCAACTGAGAATCTTTTTTTCATCGAGCAGGGCTTTCACCATGGTGTCGGCGGCACTGGCGATGGCTGGACAAAGTAACGCCATTGCCCGGGTTTTGGTTTCCATGCTGGCAGCAAAAAGTTGTTTAACGCGATCCTGATGCTTCATCATGATACTTGATACTGTGCACGCCGCTTGTTTATGAAAAAGCCCGGAAACCTGTTACTGGCACTGGCAGACTGTTATGAACCCGGCGTCTATATTACTGCAAAGTGGCCGAGCTAACCATGAACTGTGCCCAGGTTTCAGACAAAGGCGTTTTTAAGCCAGTGGAATTCCGGGTTTTGCATATCTCCGCGCAGACCGACGACATCAAAACGGCAGGAAATCCGCTCATATAGACCTTTGGAAAGCAGGTAAAGTTTTGCTGCCCGGATAATTTTTCGTTGCTTGCCGGGAGTGACACTTTCTATGCCGCTGCCCCGCTGTTCCTGCCGGCGATAACGCACCTCGACGAAGACAAGCTGGTCCCGGTCGTGCATGATCAGGTCAATTTCGCCAAGTCGGCAATTGAAGTTTCTCTGGATCAGCCGCAGGCCGGCTTTTTCCAGATAGGCGAGGGCCAGCGTTTCGTGGTGTCTGCCGGTCTGACGGGTATCAGTGCGGGGAAATTTTTGCATGGTGGCCTCCCTGGCCCTGCGCTTCTTCAGGGCTCCCTGAGGTTTTCGGCTTTGCCGTTCTCAATCCGTGCCCAACTGAGTTCGCCAATGATATTCCGGTTCTGACCCATGCGCAGAACCCCGGTGGCGCCATTGATATAGCCATCCTTCAGGGTTTCCAGTTGTTTGAGGCGGGGATAGAGGCGAAAGGCATCGATGCCAAAGGCCTGCAACCTTTTATAGAGGCTGTTGTTCTGGGGAAAGAGCGTCTGGATATCCAGACGCAACTCGTCACCGGATGACAGCAACCAGGGGCTTTCGCTGAAAACAATGCCGTTGAGATCCTGATCCTGCAAGGGTCTGGATGTACCGGAATAAACATCCTGGGTGGCATAAACGGGAAGGTCGCCAGCAAACAGATAAGCCAGAGTGGGCTTGATCTGGCGGGCGGCAACGGGCTGGGCAATCAAAAAGATAAAATCAATATCCTGGCGCCGTCTGGGGGTGAAAACCAGAGGGCGGCCAAGCAGTTTGCTGAGCTGATCGCGACGATAGTTGCTTTTGCCGAGATCAAGCAGGGACTCGATCACGGCAGTGTAGTCGTCGCGAAAAACTTCCTGACTGACAATTTTGCCGCCCAGTTTTTGCCATTCGTCGATAAAACTCTGGCGCTTGCGACTGTAAAAATCGTCGCCTGCCGTTTCCAGTGGGCTCAGAATGGCCACACGCTGATGCCCATCCTGCCAGGCTTTATGCGCAACCTGCCGGGCTTCGTTTTCGGGCGACAGGGCAAACTGGTAAAGCACGCGTGATTGTGGCCGGGCACCCTCCACATTATTGAGCATCAAGGTGGGAACGGACAGACCTCTCGTGGCCAGGAGTTCGGACACATGCTGTTTCTGCAGTGGGCCGATAATCATCTCGGCGCCACCAGCTGCGGCCTGATCATAAAGGCTGACAATGTCCGGGGTATTGGTGGTGTCATAAAACTGTATTTCCGGGACCTTGCCGCCAATGGACAGGATGTCGAAATACGCGCTCATGAAGCTATCGCGAATCACGATGCCGGCCTGGGTTTGCAGGGGCAGCAACAGCGCAATATGGTTTGGGCGTTCCGTCGCCAGGGTATGCACCATCCGCATTGCCTGGGGTAAATTGAGTGCCGCCGGATGCTGCGCCCAGGTTTGCTGCCATTTTTCCAGTTCAACCACCTGCCGATCCAGGTTGTTCTGGAAGGCTTTGCCGATCACACCCAATTCAAACCAGCCCTGAAATTCAAAACTGATCGAGGTTGCCGCCAGGGTTCGCAGTTGTTCTGCGGGCAGCGCCATCAGGGCCGACCAGATTTTCCCGTAATTCGTTTCGATTTCATCGGCCTGAAAAAGGTGGCTGGCATAGATGAGTTCGCGCACACTTGCGAGATAGTCGTTGCTTGCCAGGTAGGCGTCTGCACGCAGTAACTGTATGCTTTTTTGGAGTCTGTCGGGAAGTTGGGGCAGCGCAGACAAACGTGGATTGGCAAGTATCGTGAGGGCGGCCGCAGTTTGTTCGGCCTGCAGGTGAATCGAGGCACGCAAGGACCAGATTTCTGCCGCCAGCGCCAGTTCCAGCCTGTCGGTCCGCAGAGAATCCAGAATGGTGGCGGCGTCGTCCGGTCTCCCGGTGTTGACGAGGTAATCGGCAGCCTGCAGATAATATTTTTCAGACTCGGGGCTGGGCTGGGTTTCCCCCTGTCTGAGCAGCCGTTCCAGGGTGTTCTCATCGGAGCTGCTGGTGTCGGCGGCAATGGTGCCGGGTTCGTCTGGCCTGCGTGTATCCGGCGCCGTGGCACAGGCGCTCAGGCCCAGTACCAGCAGCATGGCCATGCCCCGACCTGAAAGAAGCGCATTGATCAGGGCTCTCACCGGGCGCTGGTCAGCGCGAAGTAAAGGGTGGGCTTGTAAAAATGGCAGCGTGATCATGTCTACTGGGGCTTGAAGAGCCGGGATAAAGAAACTGCTTGAATTCGACGTCATAGTATAGCGCAAGCCTGGCCCAGTACCATGATGATGTCAGCACAGGAAAAAATATGGCAAGATGAGTTCCTGCCAGCCAATGCCGAAGAAACACCAATGGAAATCAGAGGATGAACCGTTCTGAACAGGGTTGCCTGTATATTGTTGCCACCCCGATAGGCAATTTGTCCGACATCAGCGAACGTGCGCTTGAAATCCTTGGCAAGGTAGACGCCATCGCGGCTGAAGACACCCGTCACAGCAGCCGGCTTTTGCAGCATTTCGCCATTCGCACCCCGATGTTTGCCTTTCATGACTTCAATGAAAAAGGCCGGGCAGAGGAGGTTCTTGGCCGCCTCCAGCGGGGCGAAAATATAGCGCTTGTTTCGGATGCAGGAACCCCATTGATTTCAGATCCCGGCTACCAGCTTGTGCGCATCGCCCATCAACACCAGATCCGGGTCGTCCCGATACCCGGCCCCAGTGCCCTGACGGCTGCGCTTTCAGCCTCCGGTCTGCCCTGTGACCGCTTTGTCTTTGAAGGCTTTCTGCCCAGCAAGGCGGGGCCGCGGGCAAGCCGCCTGGAGGCTCTCAAAAATGAGCGGCGAACATTGATTTTTTACGAGGCGCCACACCGCATTCTGGAATCCCTGGAAGCCATGAAAAGCTGTTTCGGCGAGACACGTCATGTCGTGCTGGCCCGTGAACTCAGCAAAACCTATGAAACCATCCACGGTGATGAAGTCGGGGTTCTGCTTGCCTGGCTCAGGGCGGATGCCAATCAGCAAAAAGGGGAGTTTGTGGTTCTGGTGCATGGGGCTGACCGGCAGGAGAGCGAACTGAGTGAGGAGGCAGGCCGTGTTCTGGCAGTGCTGATGGCTGAACTGTCTTTAAAACAGGCCAGCGCGCTTGCGGCAAAAATCACCGGTATCAAGAAAAATATCCTGTATCAGGCGGGCCTGGCACAAAAAGGCTGAATGCCTGCTCATAAAAAACCAGAAATAGATTGTCTTGACGCGACTCAGCACGTATCTTTGCGACAGAGTCGGCCAGGTAATCGCTCACCGGATTTCTGATTTCATGGAGTCATCCGGAAATTGGTGCCGGTGAGAGGAAAGTCCGGGCTCCACAGAGCAAGACGCCAGGTAACGCCTGGGAGGCGCGAGCCTACGGAAAGTGCAACAGAAAATATACCGCCTGTCCTGGTGACAGGTAAGGGTGAAATGGTGCGGTAAGAGCGCACCGCATGGATGGCAACATCCATGGCATTGCAAACCCCGTCTGGAGCAAGGCCAAATAGGGATCCTGAGGTGCGGCTCGCACTGGATCCGGGTAGGCTGCTTGAGGTATGCGGCGACGCATATCCCAGATGAATGGTTACCCACGACAGAACCCGGCTTACAGGCCGACTCTATCCTTATCCCCCTTCAGGGATCGTTCTCCTTTTTCTGTCAGCGCCCGGCCATAACTTAATAAACCACTTTAAGTTGGCAGCATATCCCCCTGTTAAAAAATCAAAATTTACATATTTTTAATGCGGGTGTTTTGATCAGATTCATGCTTTTAACGTCATATCCCGCCATGATCCTGGAAAATACGGCCAAATAGTGCTTGCGTAAAGGAAAAACCGTGCCTATAGTGCCCGGAAGTGGCATAAAGTAGAAAAAAGTGGGGATAAGTGGGCAAACAGGCAGTCCCTGACTATTGGAGAGCGGACCTTGCTGTTTCGTGGTTTGAATTCAATCAATATTGATGCGAAGGGTCGCATGGCCATGCCTGCCCGCTATCGTGAAATCATTGAGAGACATTGCCAGGGAAAAATGGTGGTGACCATTGAAGAGGAAGGCGAGTCATTGGTGATCTATCCGATCATTGAATTCGAGGAAATACAGCAAAAAGTAGAAAATCTCTCAAGTTTTCATCCGGTATCAAAGCGCTTGAAACGGCTTTTTATTGGACATGCCACCGATGTGGAGCTTGATGGCAGTGGCCGGATACTGATCCCCCCGACCTTGCGCGCCTATGTCGGGCTGGACAAAAAGGCGGCATTGATTGGCCAGGGTAAAAAACTGGAGTTGTGGGATGAGGACCTTTGGAATGTCAAGAGAGACAAGTGGTTGAAAGAGACAAACAGTAGCGCGGCATTGTCGGAAGAGCTGCAAAATCTATCTCTTTAGCAGGCAGCATCATGGTTGAGCATCACACAGTACTGGCACGTCAGGCCGTTGATGCATTGATAGGAGACAGCAGCGGCTTTTATATCGATGGCACGTTTGGGCGTGGCGGGCATGCGCGGCTGATTCTGGAGCGCCTGTCGGAAAAGGGGCGTTTGTTGGTGATCGACAAGGATCCGGAGGCCATAGCCGTTGCCAGGCGTGATTTCATCGACGACAAGAGAATAATCATTCAACAGGGTTCATTTGCGGAGATAGCGTCCTATGCGAATGCACTTGGAAAAGTCGGCGGTGTTCAGGGGGTATTGCTGGACCTCGGTGTCTCCTCGCCGCAACTGGATGATGCCGGCAGAGGTTTCAGTTTCCTCAAGGATGGCCCGCTGGATATGCGCATGAATCCCGAACAGGGACTCAGTGCCCGGCAGTGGCTGGCGGCAGCGGGTGAAGAGGAGATTGCAAATGTCATCTACAAGTATGGAGAAGAACGATTTTCAAGACGGATGGCCAGGGCGATTGTGCGCTACCGGGCCGAACATGAGATAAGGTCGACCCTGCAGCTTGCCGAAATAATCACGGACGCAAACCCTGCCTGGGAAAAGCACAAGCACCCGGCAACCAGAGTGTTTCAGGCCATCAGGATTCACATCAATAACGAGCTGGGCGATTTGGAAACAGCCTTGGATCAGGTGCTTGAGGTACTTGCGATAAATGGGCGAATGGTCATTATAAGTTTTCATTCGCTGGAAGACCGGATAGTCAAGCGTTTTATTCAGGCCAAGGTCAAAGGCGATGATTATCCGGTAAGTGTGCCGGTGATGCATGCCCAACTGAAGCCGAGATTGAAAAGCAGAGGGAAGGCCTTAAAAGTTGAAGCAGAGGAAATTGCCAGGAATTCAAGAGCTCGAAGTGCGGTGATGCGCGTTGCTGAAAAAATAGCCTAGAGGATGACGTATGGCTGGTCGTGATAAAGGCGCCAGACAGGATTCCGACATAAGCAAAGGGAGCTGGATAGCTTTCCTGCTTCTGGTTTTGGGGGCAGGGTGGTCCGCCATATCGGTGATTTATTCGACGCATGAAAGCAGGCAATTATTAAATGAATTGCAGCAGTTAAAGAACAAAAGAAACGATTTGCAAGCTGAATGGGGGCGGCTGCTTCTTGAACAGAGCAGTATGGTTTCTCAGGGCCGCATTGAAGCAATTGCTATAGAGGAGCTGGGCATGGAAGTCCCGGCAATGAAAGACGTCGTGGTGATCAAAAGTGACTAGTGCGCTGCCTCGCAACATCAAAGCTCGCAACAACAAACAAGAACCATTCTGGAGACTTTACTTTGTTTTCGTGGTGATTCTGGTATTGGTGGGAGTGCTTATCTGGAAAATTTTCTCTCTGCAAATCAGTAACAATGATTTTTTGCAGCTTCAAGGCAATGCACGCACCGTAAGAAACGATGTGCTCGATGCACACAGAGGCATCATCATGGATCGCAACGGTGAGCCTCTGGCAATAAGCACGCCGGTTCTTTCACTGTGGCTTAATCCCAAAGAGGTTTTGCAGGCGCCGGAGAGGTGGCCGGAATTTTTTGAAGGCATCGAGAAAGAGGGCATAAATTCTGAAATTTTCAGGAACAGAATAATTGCCAATGCCTCGCGCGAGTTTCTTTATATAAAACGCAGAATACCACCGGCAGATGCACAGAAAATTCTTGATCTGAAAATCCCCGGCGTTTATAGCAGAGAAGAATATCGGCGTTATTATCCGCTCGGAGAGGTGGCGGCACATATTGTCGGTTTGACGGATGCCGATGATGCGGGCCAGGAGGGCCTTGAACTGTCGTATGATGACTGGCTCAAAGGCAAGCCTGGTTCAAAGCAGGTATTAAAGGACCGGCGTGGTGGAATAATTCGCGATGTGAAGACAATAGCGGTAGCAGAGCCGGGAAACAATCTTGAATTGAGCATTGATTCAAGAATCCAAACCTTGACCTACAAGGCCCTGAAGGAAGAGGTAACCAGACGAAGGGCGAAATCCGGGACGGCAATAGTGCTCGATGCCGTTACAGGAGAAGTCCTGGCAATGGCAAGTCAGCCTTCCTATAACCCGAATAATCGTGCCACCGTGAACAAGGGGGAAATGCGGAACAGGGCAATCGTGGATCTTCTGGAACCGGGATCAACGGTGAAAACATTTACTGTGACGGCGGCTCTGGAAAGTGGTTTGTTCGACACCTCGAGCATTATAGATACCAATCCCGGCTCGATAAGAATCGACCGGACAACGATACGTGATCCGGTCAATTACGGTTTGGTAAGCCTTGAGAAGATAATCACGAAATCCAGTCAGGTCGGGGCATCCAGGCTCGGCCTCGGCATGGGGGAAGTGCCCATGCTGGATGTTTTGTCGCGGGTTGGTTTCGGCCAACCCATAGGCAGCGGCTTTCCAGGCGAGGCCAGCGGCATCCTGCCCAGTCATGAGCGCTGGAGCAAAGCCGATATCGCAAGTATGGCTTATGGCTATGGCTTCCAGGTCTCGCCATTGCAGCTTGCCCAGGCTTATATGATTTATGCCAATGGTGGAATCAAAAAACCCGTCTCGTTTTTAAAGCATACGCAAGCTGTCAGCGGGCAAAGGGTCGTCGATGAAAAAATTGTCAGAGACGTCGTTTCAATGCTGGAAACAGTGGTTGACCCTAAAAAAGGTGGAACCGGAACACGGGCCTACCTGCCATTCTACAGAGTTGCCGGCAAGACAGGCACTGCCTGGTACTATGATGTGGCAAAGGGTGGTTATGATAACCAAAAATATATATCTCTTTTTGCCGGCTTCATACCTGTAACAGAGCCCAGAATCGTGGTAGTTGTCACTATTAATGAACCGCAGGGAGAAGAATATGGGGGTGGCCAGATTGCAGCGCCTGTATTTGCCAGAATTGCTGCAGGTGCCATGCGAATTCTCAATGTCCCGCCGGATCAGATCACGACGCCTGTCCTGGATTTGAGCCTGCTGGACAATACATCAGGCAAGGACCTTGGGAGCGGCCTGTGAATACGGCGAAAATCATGTCCCGACCGATATGCCTTTCAGAGCTGCTGGGTACGTTACTGGCTGTACCGGAAAATTTTGATGTACAAATTACCGGTATGGAAATGGATAGCAGAAAGCTTGTTGCAGGAGACGTTTTTCTGGCTTGCAAGGGAGCAAGTTTTGACGGTCGAGAGTTCATTGACGATGCTGTTGCGCGAGGCGCAAGGGCAATAATAGTGGAAAAGGACACGCAGTGGTCACAGGCATCGCTCAGGCATGGTGTCCCGATACTGCCGGTAGACAAACTGTCGTCAAAAATAGGGAAAATAGCGGCAAGATATTTCGGCCATCCAGGCCGGGGTATGACACTGATAGGGATAACCGGGACCAACGGAAAAACCAGCTGCTGCCAGTTTATCGCACAATGTTTTTCAGCGTTGGCGGGTCCATGTGGCGTCAGTGGAACATTGGGCTACGGCATTTATGGTGATACCTGTATAACTGACGAAAATGGTCCGGCGACTACGCCGGATGCCGTGGCAGTGCAGCGTATCATGCAGGAAGCAAGGTCCAGAAATGCGCAATGCATGGTCATGGAGGTTTCCTCGCATGGCCTTGAACAGAACCGGGTAAACGTTTGTGAGTTTGATGTTGCACTGTTCACCAATTTGAGTCAGGAGCATCTTGACTATCATGGTGATATGAAAGCCTATGGCGAAGCCAAAAGAAAACTGTTTCTGGGTCCGGACCTGCGGATAGCGATAGTGAATCAGGATGACAATTTCAGTGCATCCATTCTTAATTCCATTTCGCGGCAGGTGAAAAGTTATACCTACAGTCTGAAAAATTCCCACGCCAGTGTCTTCCTTCGGGAACTTGTATTTACCCGCACCGGTTTCATGGCCGAAATTTTTACACCATGGGGGAATGGCCCGATCAAAAGCCAGGTGCTGGGATCGTTCAACGTCAGTAATTTGCTGGCGGCAGTGACGACGGTGATGGCGGTGGAAGCACAAAAGCAGGATTTTGATTTTCTTCGGGTTCTGGCTGCAATTGAAAGAATAAAACCCGTTGCCGGCCGTATGGAAATCATTCCCCACGAATCACTGGCGGTGGTCGTTGATTATGCTCATACCCCGGATGGTTTGAGTAATGCGCTGTCCGCCTTGAAGGAACATTTTCACGAAGGAAAGATTTGGTGCGTATTCGGATGTGGTGGCAACCGTGACCGGAGTAAAAGACCTTTAATGGCAGAAATTGCCGAAGCAATGGCCGACCATCTGGTCATTACCGATGACAATCCCCGTAATGAGCGTTCTGAAGACATCATCAAACAAATTCTTGGTGGCATAAGAAAAAAAGAAAAAACAATGGTGATCAGCGACAGGGCGAGTGCCATCGAATATGCCATAACGCAGGCCGAAGCCGGGGATGTCGTGTTGATAGCCGGCAAAGGTCACGAGCAATATCAGGATATAGGCGGCAGCCGGATGGCCTTCAGTGATGTGAAACAAGCAAGAATTTCCTTGAACAAGCGCGGACAGCAAATCTTGGCTAAAGAGTCATAAAAATGGTCAGGTCTTTTGCATTGACAGAAATAAGCGCGTTCACAGGAGGGGTCCACCATGGCCGGGATGTGGCCGTGAATTCGGTTTCCATTGATACCCGGACGCTTGAGCGGGGGGATTTGTTCATAGCCATCAGGGGGCCAAACTTCAATGGTGAGGACTTTATCGAAAAGGCCGTCGAGAAAGGCGCGGTAGCGGCCATGGTGAATTCCGATGTCGTCAGCTCAATACCTGTGATCAGGGTCAACGATACGCGCAGGGCACTGGGTCAGTTTGGCAAAATGAACCGGGAGTTTGCACTGGCAAGGATGATTGGTATAACCGGAAGTCAGGGTAAGACCACGGTCAAGGAAATGGTTGCCGCAATTTTGAAGAACTGTGGAGATGTGCTGTTTACAAAGGGCAATCTCAACAATGAACTGGGTGTTCCATTGACACTGTTGAAAATTGAAAAACGGCATAAATACGCAGTCATTGAAATGGGCGCCAATAAAAAAGGTGATATCGCCTATACCTCAAGCATGGTGAAACCCCATATCGCGCACATTACCAATGTTGCGGGGACGCATCTGGAGGGCTTTGGCAGCCTCGATGCCGTGGCCAGGGCCAAAGGGGAAATCTGGAAAGGGCTGGACAGTGCGGGCCTTGCGATCATCAACAGTGATGACAACTATGCTGAAAGCTGGAAGCGGGAGGCCGGGGATAAAAAAATAATAACCATCAGCGCCCGGGGAAAAACTGACGCGGATTATTATGTGAGCGATGCCGGTTCAAGGCATGACGGGGTCAGAAATTTTACCTTGCATAATCCCGCAGGCCGGGCCGGGATACAGATAAGTTTGCTGGGAGAGCACAATGTGGCCAATGCGCTTGCCGCCGCGGCCATCAGTATTGAAGCAGGAGCTGATATCGAAGCGGTGAAAAAAGGCTTGCGTGAATTCAGACCGGTAAATGGCAGGCTGTGCCTGAAAAAGGGTATGAATGATTCCCTGCTTGTTGATGATAGTTATAACGCGAGCCCTTCATCATTCAGGGCGGCCATTGATGTCCTGGTGGAATTTCAGGGAGAAAAAATTCTGGTGGCAGGTGATATGGGGGAGTTGGGGCCTCAGGCAGTGGCGGAACATTGTGCATTGGGTAGTTATGCCTTGAATAAAGGCGTGGATCGTCTGTTTGCAACCGGCAGTTTGAGTGAGTACACAGCAAGACAATTCGGAAATAAAGCTGTGCATTGTGCAGACAGGGACGCATTGGCGGAAAAAATCAGACCTTATTTGATGTCTGGAGTAACAGTATTGATAAAAGGATCAAGAAGCGCGGGTATGGACAAACTGGTACAACAATTGACGGTAACCGGAGACAAATAGCGCATGTTACTTTTGCTTACGAATTATCTTGCAGAGATGAACAGTGGCTTTCTCGTTTTCCAGTATCTGACGGTTCGGGGAATTCTGGGTGTTCTGACCGCGCTCATGCTGTCCTTGCTGATCGGTCCTTACATGATCAGGCGGCTCAACTACCATCAGATAGGCCAGGTCGTCAGGGACGATGGGCCACAGTCACATTTAAGCAAGGCAGGAACCCCCACCATGGGCGGGGCCTTGATCCTGGTCAGTATCATAGTCAGCAGTCTGTTGTGGTCGGATCTGAACAATGCCTATGTCTGGGTCGTATTGTTGGTGACGACAATGTTCGGGACCATCGGCTGGATCGATGACTATCGAAAGGTGTTCCAGCGGGATCCCAGGGGGCTTGCACCAAAGTGGAAGTTTTTTTGGCAGTCGATAATAGGCGCGGGTGCAGCAATATATCTTTTCAGTACGGCCGGCTCGGCGGCGGAAACAGAATTGATTGTGCCTTTCTTTAAAAATATAGCCATCAATATGGGTGTTTTTTATGTATTTTTTACCTACTTCATCGTAGTGGGATTCAGTAATGCCGTGAATCTTACGGATGGACTCGATGGCCTGGCCATTCTGCCTACGGTCATGGTTGCCAGTGCACTGGGCATTATCGCCTACCTGAGCGGGCATATAGAATTTTCGGCCTATCTCAATATTCCCTACATAGCCGGGGCCGGTGAACTGGCGATTTTCTGTGGCGCCATCGCGGGGGCCGGTCTGGGATTTCTTTGGTTCAATACCTATCCGGCGCAGGTGTTTATGGGCGATGTGGGCGCGCTTTCGCTGGGTGCCGCCTTGGGAATTGTCGCGGTTATCGTCCGCCATGAAATCGTGCTGGTGATCATGGGAGGCGTATTTGTCATGGAAACCCTGTCGGTCATCCTGCAAGTTGCTTCATTCAAACTCACCGGGAAAAGAATCTTTCGAATGGCGCCGCTGCACCATCATTTCGAATTGAAGGGATGGCCGGAACCGAGAGTGATCGTACGGTTCTGGATTATAACGGTAATCCTGGTTTTGCTGGGGCTTGCGACACTGAAATTCAGATAAGGCAGAGGATAAAACGACGGTGCTGACAGGAATGCAAGATAAACGGCATGGAGAAAAAGTGATTGTCGGACTGGGTTTGACAGGGCTTTCATGTGCTCGCTATCTCGCTTCAAAACAAGAAAATTTCATGGTGGTGGATTCAAGAAAAAATCCACCTGGACTTGCCGGCTTGTTGATGGAACTGCCGGCGACCAAACTGGAGTTGGGTGAGTTTAGCGAAGAAACATTGAATCAAGCCAGTGAGTTGATTGTAAGTCCGGGCGTGGATTTGCGGACACCTGCCCTTCACCAGGCTGTGGAAAAAGGGATCCCGATAACGGGGGATATTGATATTTTTTCGAAAGCGATACAGGCACGCATCATTGCCATAACGGGTTCCAACGCGAAAAGTACCGTGGTGACACTGCTTGGCGAGATGGCGGCAGAGTCGGGTGTGGACGTCATGGTGGCAGGAAATATCGGTACCCCGGTGCTGGATCTGCTGAAAGAAAAGAAAAGGGAACTGTATGTGCTGGAGCTATCCAGTTTTCAACTTGAGACCACGACGAACCTGGGGGCGGAAGTCGCCACAGTGCTGAACATGTGCGCGGATCACATGGATAGATACGACTCGATGGAAGCTTATCATCAGGCCAAACATAAAATATTTTCGGGATGTAAAAAAGCGGTTGTAAACCGGGATGACCCATTAAGCCGGCCTGTGTTGCCGGGAAATATACCAACAAGCAGTTTTGGTCTGTCTCTCCCCGAGCCTGGACATTTTGGTGTGAAAAAGCAAGAGGGCATCGATTGCCTGGCCTATGGGACGACAGTGTTGATGCCGGCGACGGAATTGAAAATCATCGGTATGCATAACGTATCGAATGCACTGGCTGCTCTGGCTCTTGGACATGCCGCAGGACTGGATATGGACAGCATGCTGGCCGTATTGAGAAAGTTTCCGGGTTTGCCACATCGGTGCCAGTGGGTGGCCGAAAGAAATGCCATTGCCTACTACAATGATTCCAAGGGGACAAATGTCGGCGCCACGATTGCAGCGATCAGGGGTTTGGGCCAAAAAACAGGCGGCAAGCTTGTCCTGATTGCCGGTGGTGTCGGCAAGGGTGCTGAATTCAATGAACTGAAAAAACCGATAGCTGAATATTGCCGCCTGACCATCCTCATTGGCGAAGACGGGCCTCGCATAGAGCGGGCGCTTGGCGCAGAAAACAGAACGGTCTATGCATCCTCGATGCAGGAGGCAGTGGCAATGGCCAGTGCATTGGCCATTTCGGGCGATGCCGTGTTGCTGTCGCCCGCCTGCGCCAGTTTCGACATGTTTGATAATTATCAGCATCGTGGCGAAGTATTTGCCAGTGCGGTGAACGCCTTATGATGGCGGTGATGCAGGCAACGAATGCCGACCGGCACTACTATGGTGATAAGTATCTGTTGATCGTTGTGGTTCTTCTGGTGGCCTTTGGTTTGGTGATGATGACATCGGCATCGATTGAAATTGCAGCAATGCAGTATGCGGACCCGTTTTATCATTTGAAAAGACAGCTGCGATTTCTGGTTATGGGGCTGTTTGCGGCAGCGGTGGTTGTCATGATTCCCGTTGGCTACTGGAAAAAGATCAGCATGCTTTTGTTTGTTGCGGCATTGATCCTGCTGGTACTGGTGTTCGTGCCGGGGATAGGGAGGGAAGTAAACGGCAGTACCCGATGGATTTATGTCGGGTTTATGAGCATTCAGGCATCCGAACCGGCAAAACTTTTTATTGTGATGTTTCTTGCCTTCTATATGAGTGAAAACCGGGAAGAAATCCGTTCATCATGGAAGGCCTTTTTTATGCCTTTCATGTTTGTCATGGCTCCGATTGTTTTGCTGTTGAAGGAACCGGATTTTGGTGCGGTAGTGGTACTGATGATTGCGGTGTTCGGCATGATGTTCATGGCCGGGGTAAAGTTGCACAGGCTTTTTATGGTAATAGGCATGGCGGCAGTAGCCATGGCGTTGATGGTACTGACATCGAGCTATCGCATGGCGAGACTGAATTCCTTTATTCAGGCCTTGACAGACCCGTTCAGCGAAAATGTCGTGTATGGCTCGGGTTATCAGCTGGCGCAGGCCTTGATCGCTTTCGGCAGAGGCGAGTGGTTTGGGGTTGGTTTGGGAAACAGCATCCAGAAAATGTACTTTCTGCCGGAAGCTCATACTGACTTTGTGTTGGCAATTATCGCAGAGGAGCTGGGTTTTTTGGCTGTGTTGGTATTGATGGGCGGATTTCTGTTCCTGGTATTCAGGGCCCTGATGATTGCCAGGGGAAATGAAAAATCAAAAAATTATTTTTCGGCTTACCTGGCTTATGGAATTTCATTCATTCTGCTGGGCCAGATCCTGATCAACATGGCTGTCAATGTCGGCTTGTTGCCAACCAAGGGTTTGACCTTGCCCTTTCTCAGTTATGGCGGTTCGAGTTTGATGGTCTGCCTTGTCATGGTCGCCATGTTGATAAGAATTGATATTGAAAATTTTGAAATGCTATCGAAAGGAAGGCTGCGGGCAGAACAGGATTGACACCTATATGAAAAGCAAGAAATGAAACAGGCAACAAAGAAAAAAATATTGATTATGGCCGGAGGCACAGGCGGGCATGTGTTTCCTGCGCTGAGTATTGCCGAGTATTTGTTGGCGAATGGCGTCGACGTCGAATGGCTTGGCACCAGGGCAGGTCTGGAAGCGAAGGTGGTTGAGGAGAAAAAGATACCCATTCACTATATTTCAATTACGGGCATCAGGGGTAAAAAGCTTTCTACAAGGATGCTTTCTCCATTTCGGATATCGATCGCCTTGATGCAGTCCATCATCAAGATGTTGACGATCAGGCCCAATTGTGTGCTTGGGATGGGTGGTTTTGTCACTGGTCCCGGTGGAATGGCCGCCTGGTTGCTGGGAAAGCATCTTTTGATTCATGAGCAGAACGCTGTTGCGGGCTTTACCAATCAATTGCTGTATCCCTGTGCAAAGACCGTCATGCAGGCCTTCCCGGGGGCCTTCGAGCGAAAGCAGAAATTGACAAAGAATATCTTTCTGCGGCAATTCATACGGGGGGCAAGAGCGTTGACGGTAGGCAATCCGGTAAGACAGGAAATTATTGAATGTGGTCATAAAAAGAGAGAAGAAAAAGCCGTTCATGATGATCTGAGAATTCTGGTGCTTGGGGGCAGCCTGGGGGCACAGGCAATCAATGAAGTCATTCCACGGGTATTGGCAAAACTCGAACCGGGAAATTGTGTGTCTGTGAGACATCAATGTGGAAACAAAAATATTGAACAAACACTGGCATTCTATGCCGACAGCAAGCTTGCATTGAATGAGAGAAGAGAAGTCGTCCCTTTTATCAATGATATGGCGGCAGCCTATCTTTGGGCTGATCTGGTGATTTGCCGGGCTGGAGCCATTACAATTTCTGAACTGCTTGCTGTCGGTGTCGCCTCGATACTGCTGCCTTTCCCGGGGGCGGTAGACGATCATCAGACTGCCAACGCCAGGATACTGGAAGCGGCTGGTGCGGGTATTCTGATACCGCAGGACAAACTGAATGTGACCGCCTTGTTCACAATAATCTGCGATTTCATAAGCAATCCTAAAAAACTTTTCGACCACGCCAGCTCTGCGAAGAGTCTGTATAAACCCGATGCCACCCGAATGGTTGCTGAAAGCTGCCTGAGGGGATGTTATGCCTGAACCTGCTTTTAGCGCGATGATTCCGGAAATGAGAAGAATAAAAAATATTCATTTCATCGGTATTGGTGGTGCCGGAATGTGTGGCATTGCCGAGGTTTTATTAAACCAGGGATACATCATAAGTGGTTCGGATTTGTCACAGACCGGCGTGACCCGGCGCCTGAAGAATCTTGGCGTCAGTGTCTATGAGGGGCATGATGCGCGGCATGTCAGAAATGCGGATGTGGTTGTGGTATCAAGCGCCATCGACAATGACAACAATGAAATACAGGAAGCCATCAGACAGCGGGTTCCCATCATTCCCCGTGCCGAAATGCTTGCTGAGCTGATGCGTTTTCGCCATGCCGTCGTTATCGCCGGAACGCATGGGAAAACAACGACCACAAGCCTGGTTGCATCAGTTTTTGCACAGGGGAAACTTGATCCGACCTTTGTCATTGGCGGCCTGCTCAACAGTGCCGGCAGCAATGCCAAACTGGGTGCCAGCCGCTACATGGTGGCCGAAGCGGATGAAAGTGACGCGTCCTTTTTGCATCTTCAACCGATGGTGGCGGTTGTGACCAATATAGATGATGATCATATGGGCACCTATGGTGGTGATTTCGAGGTGCTGAAAAGAACGTTCATAGAATTTCTGCATCATCTGCCCTTTTATGGATTGGCGGTATTGTGCATCGATGATCCGGTTGTGGCCGACATTCTTCCGGAGGTATCCCGGCCGGTATTGACCTATGGGTTTTCGGAAAAGGCGGATTTCCATATCTATAACGTCAAACAAATCCGCAACCTTACCCGTTTCTCGGTGCGCAGACCGGAAAAGTCGGAAGACCTGAATCTGAGCATCAATATGCCAGGTTTGCACAACGTACTGAATGCAACGGCAGCGATCACCGTAGCCACGGATGAAGGTATCTCAGACGAAGATATACGCAATGGCATTTCAGGATTTCAGGGTGTCGGCAGACGCTTTGCCATGAACGGAGAGTTGAGCTTCAGCAGAGGCAAGGTGCAGCTGGTCGATGATTATGGTCATCATCCTACCGAGGTGGCCGCCACGATCGACGCGATCAGGGCGGGCTGGCCGGACAAAAGACTGGTGATGATCTACCAGCCTCACCGTTACAGCAGAACCCGGGATCTTTATGATGATTTTGTAGAGGTTCTGTCAGGCGTCGATCTCTTGCTGTTGCTTGAAGTCTACGCAGCGGGCGAGAAAGCAATTCCCGGCGCTGACAGCAAGAGCCTGAGTCAGAGTCTCCGGCAAAGAGGTCAGATTGATCCCGTGTTGATAAAAGATATCGATACCCTCGATGAGGTTTTGAATGATGTATTGTGTGATGGCGACATGTTGCTGACCCAGGGCGCCGGAAATATTGGCTTGTTGGCAAAGAAACTCGCGGAGCAGGGCTTGGGCGGGGAGATGGTGTCCCATGATTGATGATATTGAAAAGGCGTCCAGGGAATTCGGAAAAGTCGCTGTTTTGATGGGAGGAGATTCGGCTGAAAGAGATATTTCCCTGCAAGGCGGCACCGCGGTGCTCGATGCTTTGCTGAGAAGCGGGGTGAATGCCGTGGGTCTCGATGCCAGGGATGATGTTCTGACGAAACTTGTGAAGGAAAAAATCGATCGGGTCTTTATCATGCTGCATGGGCGCAAGGGCGAGGATGGCAGGATACAGGCGGCCATGGAACTGATGAATATTCCGTACACGGGAAGTGGTGTTCTGGCATGTGCAATAGCGATGGATAAAATCAAGAGCAAGCAAATCTGGCAGGCACAAAAATTGAAGACACCGGATTTCATGATTCTTGATGAAAACACCAACTGGGAGCAGGCAGCAAAAAGGCTGGGAAAAATATTTGTAAAGCCGGTGCGGGAAGGCTCAAGCATCGGAATCAGCAGGGTAGAGGATGCCGGGCAGCTGCGTTGCGCCTATATGAAGGCGCGGGAGTATGACAACCTGGTGATGGCGGAAAAATTGATAAGGGGACCGGAATACAGTATCTCAATTCTGGAAGACAAGGCCCTGCCCGTCATCGAGTTGCGGACAGAGCATGCGTTTTATGATTTTGATGCCAAATATCAGTCAGAGAATACTCAATATTTGTGTCCCAGCAGTTTGTCCGGGGCGCAAGAGCGCGAAGCCAGGCAATTGGCCTTGCAGGCCTATCATGGCATCGGCTGCACTGGCTGGGGCCGGGTGGATATCATGCAGGATGCTGATGGGAGTTTCTGGTTGCTGGAAGTGAATACCGTGCCGGGGATGACAAGTCACAGCCTGGTACCCATGGCGGCCAGCGCGGCAGGCATGGATTTCGATACGCTGGTAATGAGGATACTTGCGAGCAGTGACATTGACCGGAATATGGGTTGAACATGCGTAGGGAACACGACAGTGAGAAGCTTTCCCGCCGTAGTCGGACCACGACGCGGGGCGCCAGCGTGCGCGAACCGGCAAGCAAAAAAAGGGATGGCTCAGCGCTGGTTTGGAAGACCATGCTGGCTGTTTCTGCGTCGGTATTTATGTATTTTTTTGCAACAGGCTGTTACAGCCTTTACCAGAACCTGAAAAACCAAAAAATTGAGTTTGTTCGCATAGAGGGAAATTTGAATTTTGTATCTGCGCAGGAAGTGAAAGCGGTGGTATTCAGATTCATGAACCAAAATCTGCTGGCACTTGATCTTGCGCAGATAAAAATTGATCTGGAGAAAAACGCGTGGATCGATTCCGCAGATATAAGGCGGGAATGGCCCGACACAATGATCATCGATGTCGTTGAAGAAAAGCCTATTGCCCGGTGGGGAATGGAAGAAATTTTGAGCCGGAAGGGGAGGCTGATCAGAGCCGAATCAGTATCGGGATTGTATGAACTGCCTTTGCTTACCGGGCCGGATAAAACAGAGCAGGAGGTTATGCAGCAGTATCAGAAGTTCAGCCAGCTGCTCTATCCCCTGGGACTGCGAGTGAATTCGCTGGACTTGAACAGCCGGGGAGCCTGGCAAATAGTACTGGATAATGGTGTTGTCATCAAAATGGGAAAAAACAAGGTAATGGATAAAATGCGGCGCCTGGTGGCGTTTATGAATTCATCATTTTCGGACAAGGTCAAAAATGCTGAATATATAGATTTGCGGTACGCGAATGGCATTTCAGTAAGAAGCGAGAAGAATACCGCCGAAGAAGTGGTTTTGAGATGAAAGCATTACCAAAGCAGAAAATTGGCAGCATGGGTGACTCTATATGAGCAATGTGTCGACAGGAAACATGATAGTGGGTCTCGATATCGGGACCTCGAAGGTTGTCGCCATCGTAGGTGAAATAAATGCCGAGGGAGGAATCAATATCATCGGTATTGGAAGACACAAGTCCCGTGGTCTGAAGAAGGGAACTGTGGTCAATATCGAATCGACAGTGCAATCCATTCAGCGCGCAATTGCGGAGGCGGAATTGATGGCGGGCTGTCAGATTCATTCGGTATACGCCGGTATTGCCGGCAGCCATATCCGCAGCATGAATTCTCATGGCATTGTGGCAATACGTGACAAGGAGGTTTATCCGGCTGATATCGACCGGGTCATCGATGCCGCCCAGGCGGTTGCAATACCGGCGGATCAGAAGGTTCTCCATATTCTGCCGCAGGAGTACATCGTGGATTCACAGGAGGGGGTCAAGGAGCCCCTGGGCATGTCAGGAGTGCGGCTTGAAGCAAAAGTGCACCTGATAACCTGTGCCACGAATTCCATGCAGAACATAGAAAAATGTATCCGGCGCTGTGGCCTTGAAACGGATGAGATAATTCTGGAGCAACTGGCTTCCAGTTATGCCGTTCTGACCGAAGATGAAAAGGAGCTGGGGGTTTGCATCATCGATATCGGCGGCGGTACGACGGATATCGCGATATTTACCGAAGGTGCAATCCGGCATACCGGTGTGATTCCGATTGCCGGTGACCAGGTGACCAATGATATAGCCATGGCGCTCAGAACACCGACCGAACATGCTGATGAAATCAAGATCAAATATGCCTGTGCGCTTGCACAACTGGCCAGCCCCGATGAAATGATCAAGGTTCCGGGTGTGGGTGAGCGTGCCCCGCGTGAGCTTTCCAGACAGGCATTGGCAAATGTCGTCGAGCCGCGTTACGAAGAACTGTTCAATCTGATTCTTTCCGAAATTCGGCGTAGCGGCTATGAAGAAATGCTGGCTGCCGGGCTGGTGTTGACCGGTGGGACCAGCAAGATGGAGGGTGTCATGGAGTTGGCAGAGGAAATATTCCATATGCCGGTTCGTATTGGGCTGCCTTGTGGCGTAAATGGTCTTGCCGACATCGTAAAGAATCCCATTTATTCCACCGGTGTGGGTTTGCTGCTGTATGGGCTCAGGCAGGCCCAGGAGCGTGAAGGTTTGCGGGGAAGCAGGGAGACGAAGATAAACATTTTTGAACGAGTGAAAAATTTCTTTTTGAAACATGCATGATTGGTGCAGAGCAGTGTGGTGCAGATTGGCGGGCGATTTTTTTTATTCCAGGTGAGCAAGAAAGGGGATATTTATGTTTGAATTAGTGGATAGTGTGACTCAAAACGCGGTAATCAAAGTGATCGGCGTGGGCGGCGGTGGCGGTAATGCGGTCCAGCATATGATTGCCAATACAATCGAGGGCGTCGAGTTTATCTGTGCCAATACCGATGCCCAGGCACTGGAAAAAATAGGCACCCGGCTTACCCTTCAGTTGGGCAGCAGCATTACCAAGGGCCTGGGTGCCGGCGCGAATCCCGAGGTGGGCAGAGATGCCGCGCTGGAGGACAGGGAGCGTATCAAGGAAGTGATTGCCGGCGCCGATATGATCTTTATAACCGCCGGCATGGGAGGCGGTACCGGTACCGGAGGCGCTCCGGTGGTCGCAGAGATAGCCCGTGAAATGGGCATTCTGACCGTTGCCGTTGTTACCAAGCCCTTCCCCTTTGAGGGGCGTAAACGCATGCTCATTGCCGAGCAGGGGATCAAGGAACTGGAGGAGAATGTGGATTCACTGATCACGATCCCCAATGAAAAATTGCTGGATGTCCTGGGCAAGGGGGCAACCCTGATCGATGCCTTCAAGGCTGCCAACGACGTCCTGCTGGGTGCCGTCAAGGGCATTGCCGATCTGATCATGCGTCCCGGCATGATCAATGTGGATTTTGCCGATGTCAGAACGGTGATGTCAGAAATGGGCATGGCCATGATGGGTACGGGTGTGGCTTCAGGTGAGCAGCGTGCGGTTGAAGCGGCCCGGGCGGCCATTCTCAGTCCCTTGCTGGAGGATGTGAATCTGCAGGGGGCCCGGGGCATTCTGATCAATATCACGGCGGGAGAAACCCTTACTCTTGGCGAGTTCTCCGAAGTGGGCGATACCATTGCCGAATTTGCCTCGGACCAGGCCATCGTGGTCGTGGGTACGGTGATCGACCCCAACATGAAGGATGAAATCTCGGTGACGGTGGTTGCCACCGGTCTCGGTCAGGTTCATGCCGGACGCTCTGCCAGGGCCGAGGTGCGTCCCATCGACAGCATCAATTTTGAAAAGCTGGATCGGCCCACTGTCTTTCGCAGGGATACGGGCGGACCTGCCCCGACGGGCAAGGCCAGGACCAGGGCGGCGGGGGCAGAAGGCGAGATGGATTATCTGGACATCCCGTCCTTCCTGCGCGTGCAGGCGGATTGACCAGAGGCAGTATAGGAAACCCAGGGCTTTTCTGGGGCTTGGTGAATTGGATCGAGTTTGTTAGTATCCATCCTTTAGCCGCGATAGTGGCGGCCACCCCGGGTGTTGCCAGGCCTGCTGGATCATGTCCGCAGAATTGAAGAAGGTAAAACAAGGGCCTATGATCAAGCAAAGAACATTGAAAAATGTGGTCAGAGCCACTGGCGTGGGGCTGCATACAGGCAAAAAAGTCTACCTGACCTTACGGCCGGCCCCGGCTGATACGGGCATCGTATTCAGTCGTATAGACCTGAATCCGGCCATTAGTATTCCCGCCCTGGCTGAAAATGTGGGTGATACCACCCTGTCCACCAGCCTCATCAGGGACGGCGCCAGGATCTCCACGGTCGAGCATCTGATGTCCGCCCTGTCCGGGCTGGGCATCGACAATGCCTTTGTCGATGTCAATGGCCCTGAAGTGCCCATCATGGACGGCAGTGCCGGGCCCTTTGTGTTTCTGATCCAGTCTGCCGGCATCGAAGAGCAGGGGGCAGCGAAGAAATATCTCCGGATCAAGCGTAAATTAAGTGTCAGCGAGGGTGACAAAAAAGTCAGCCTGGAGCCCTTCAATGGCTTTAAAGTGGGCTACACCCTGCTGTATGATCACCCCGTTCATCGCAAATACACCAGCAGTGCCAGTATCGATCTGTGCACGACTTCCTTTGTGAAGGAGGTCAGCCGGGCCCGTACTTTTGGCTTCATGCATGAATTCGAAGAGTTGCGGAACCGCAATCTGGCGCTGGGGGCGAGCATCGACAATGCCGTGGCCGTCGGGGATTACCGGGTTCTCAATGAGGATGGCCTGCGTTACGAGGATGAATTCGTCAAGCACAAGATTCTGGATTCGATCGGTGATCTTTATCTGTTGGGCAGGACCCTCATTGGTGAATTCAACGGGTATAAATCCGGCCATGCGCTCAACAATGCCCTGCTCAGAAAGCTCCTGGCCAACAGGGATGCCTGGGAAATAGTGTCCTTCGATGACGAGGACAGCGTACCGGCTTCTGCGATACAGCAGCCGGTTTTTGCGGGATGATTGGCAGTTTGAATGTATTTTATGTTTTAAAGTATGCGTGCCACAGACGCACTGAAGCCTGACAACTATGAAAATAATAATCGTAGACGAGAAACATGGAAACACCCAGTCGATAGTCCTCAAGGGCTGGATGCGACTGAGTCTGACTTTGTGCCTGCTCGGACTGCCGCTTGTCCTTGGCTACTATGGCTATGAGCTGGCGGCAGTCAGACACGCCGAAATTTACGGTGACAAGACGGTTCAGACCTGGATTGGCCGGCTTGACCGTCAACGCCAGGATGTGGAGAAACTCAAGACCGATGCCCTGGCCCAGCTCCAGGCGCTCACCCTGCGCATGGCCAACCTGCAGGCCAGACTGCTGAGGCTCGATGCCCTGGGCATACAACTGACCAGCATAGCCAAGCTGGACGACGGTGAATTCGATTTTTCCCAGGACCCCGCCATAGGGGGCCCGGAGACTCCCGAGGAAAGTGGCTACCAGCCCCTGGATTTTATCCAGGCTCTGGATGATCTTGCCAGACAGATACAAAATCGCCAGCAGCAACTCGAGCTGCTGGATACCCTGCTCGCCGACCGCAAAATCCAGGATGACACCTTTCTCACGGGCCAGCCGGTCAGTAAAGGCTGGATATCCTCGCCCTTCGGCAGGCGCATCGACCCCTTCAGTGGCAAACTGGCCTGGCATCAGGGTATTGATTTCGCAACCGGGCGTTCGGGCGCCGATGTGGAAGCGATTGCTTCCGGCGTGGTGACCTTCGCCGGAGAAAGTCAGGGTTATGGCCTGATGGTGAAGATCAATCACGGCAATGGCTACGAAACCCTGTATGCCCATGACAAGGAGGTCCTGGTCAAACCCGGCGATGTGGTGAAAAAGGGACAGCTCATTGCTCTTTCCGGGAGCAGTGGTCGCTCTACCGGCCCCCATGTTCATTTTGAAGTCCACAAAAATGGTCGCGTCGTCGATCCGGCCTCCTATATCCACCGAACCAACCGCTAAATTCCCTTCTTTCCGGCGCCAGGCTGCGCCATTTCACGGGCTGATAGTGCAGTTCTGCCCGATCCTGTTGTGTTCTATTCTCTGGATGTCATTTTTTAATTATGTTTACCAAGATTTTCGGTAGTAAAAATCAGCGAGAGGTCAAGCGGCTCGGCAAAATTGTCAGGCATATCAATGCCCTGGAACAGGAATACGAGGCGCTTTCCGATGCCGAATTGCGTGCAAAAACGGAGCAGTTCAAGGCGCGCCATGAACAGGGCGAAAGTCTTGACGAGCTGTTGCCGGAAGCCTTCGCGGTGGTTCGTGAAGCCGGGAAGCGCACCCTCGGGATGCGCCACTTTGATGTGCAGATGATCGGCGGCATGGTCTTGCATGAAGGCAAGATAGCGGAAATGCGCACCGGCGAGGGCAAGACCCTGGTGGCGACATTGCCGGCCTACCTCAATGCGCTGTCCGGCAAGGGTGTGCATCTGGTCACGGTGAATGAATATCTGGCCACCCGCGATGCGCAGTGGATGCGGCCCCTCTATGAGTTTCTGGGTCTGAGTGTCGGTGTGGTGGTGCCCAACCAGCATCCCGATGACAAACGCATTGCCTATGCGGCCTCGATTACCTATGGCACCAACAATGAATTCGGTTTTGACTATCTGCGTGACAACATGGCCTTCAGATTGCAGGATAAATTCCAGCGCGAACTGAATTTTGCCATCGTCGATGAGGTGGACTCCATCCTTATCGATGAAGCCAGAACCCCGCTGATCATCTCCGGCGCCGTGCAGGATGGCTCCAAGCGCTACATGGACATCAATGCCCTGGTCCCCAGTCTCAAAAAAGCGGAGAAACTGCCGGAAAAATCGCAACTGGAAAGACGTTTGCAGGCTGAGCCTGAAGAGATCGACGGTGACTTCATCGTCGATGAAAAAACCCGGCATGTGGAATTGACCGAGCAGGGTCATGAAAAAGTTGAAAAACTCCTGTTGCAGAAGGGTTTGCTGAAAGCGGGGGAGAATCTCTATGCCGCCACCAATCTGACCCTGCTGCACCAGCTGCACACAGCCTTGCGGGCGCATTATCTGTTCCACAAGGAAGTCGAATACATCGTCCAGGATGACCAGATCGTGCTGGTCGATGAACACACGGGTCGCACCATGCCGGGCCGCCGCCTGTCAGAGGGGCTGCATCAGGCCATCGAAGCCAAGGAGGGGGTTGCCATCCAGAGTGAAAGCCAGACCCTGGCCTCGACCACCTTTCAGAATTTTTTCCGTCTGTACGAAAAACTGTCCGGCATGACCGGTACCGCAGACACCGAAGCCTTCGAATTTCGTCAGATCTATGGCCTCGACGTGGTGGTGATCCCGACCAACAAGCCCATGACCCGTATCGATGCCAACGACCTGATCTACCTGAGTACCCAGGAGAAATTCGAGGCCATCGTCAGGGATATCAAGGAACTCAGGGACAAGGGCGCGCCGGTACTGGTCGGCACGGCCAGCATCGAAACCTCCGAGCTGCTGTCGGACTTCCTGAAGAAGGAAAAGGTGCAGCACAGCGTTCTCAACGCCAAATACCACGCCCAGGAGGCGGAAATCATCGCCCAGGCCGGGCGTCCCGGCATCGTGACCATTGCCACCAACATGGCGGGCCGCGGCACCGATATCGTGCTCGGTGGCAGATGGGAATCGGAAATAGAGGCGCTGGAAAACCCCACGCCGGAAAAAATTGATGCAATCAAGGCCGCCTGGCAGGCGCGTCACGATCAGGTGATCGAGGCCGGCGGCCTGCACATCATCGGCACCGAGCGCCATGAATCCCGGCGCATCGACAATCAGCTGCGCGGACGCGCGGGCAGGCAGGGTGATCCTGGCTATTCGCGCTTTTACCTGTCGCTCGATGACAGCCTGATGCGAATTTTCGCATCGGAAAAAGTCACCAGCTTCATGCGCCGGCTCGGCATGGAACCGGGCGAGGCCATAGAGCACCGGATCGTCAGCAATTCCATAGAAAAAGCCCAGCGCAAGGTCGAAGGCAGGAATTTTGATATTCGCAAACAGCTGCTCGAATACGATGACGTGGCCAATGACCAGCGTCAGATTATTTATCGGCAGCGTAACGAGCTGATGGAAACAGACGATATTTCCGAGACCATCACATCCATGCGGGAAGAGGTGGTCAACAATTTCATCAGTGGTTTCATCCCGCCGCAGAGCCTCGATGAGCAGTGGGACATTCCGGGTCTTGAACAGGGTCTGGCCGCCGAATTTGGTGTCAAACTGCCGGTGCAGGAGTGGCTGGACAGCGATTCCGCCTTGCACGAAGACTCACTGCGGCAAAAGATCCTGCAGGAAATCGTCCGTGATTATCAGCACAAGTCCGCCGAAGTCGGAGACAACATGCGGGCCTTCGAGAAGCAGATTACATTGCAGATTCTCGATACATTGTGGAAGGAGCATCTGGCCCAGATGGACAGCCTGCGTCAGGGCATCGGCCTGCGGGGCTACGGCGGCAAGAATCCCAAGCAGGAATACAAGCGCGAAGCCTTTGCGCTGTTTGAAGAATTGCTGCGCAATATCCAGCACGAAGTCATTCGCTTTCTGAGCCATGTCAAGATTCGCCGCGAAGACGAAGTCGATGCCATCGAGCGCCAGCGCCAGCAGGAAAAGGAAAGAGAGAGAACCATCTTGCAGCACGCCCAGCTGGCACCCCCGGCCGAAGGCAAAGTCAATGGCCCGGGGATTCCCCGCAAAAAGCCGAAGCAGTTGCCGGTCACCCGTGAGGGACAGAAAGTCGGCCGCAATGAAAACTGCCCCTGTGGTTCCGGCAAGAAATACAAACATTGTCATGGTCGATTATCTCAGTGAGAAGGCAACATGGCCGTTGGTAAACAGATGACAGGAATGCTGCATCCGGTGCCCGGTATCCGGATGGCCACGGTAATGGCAGGCATCAAAAAGCCGGGACGCCGCGATCTCGTGTTGTTCGAACTGCCCGAGGCCGCGGCGGTGGCGGGTCTCTATACGAGCAATGCCTTTTGTGCGGCACCGGTGACCCTGGCCAAAAAACATGCCGCAGCCGGGGACACCCGCTATTTTCTGGTCAATACCGGCAATGCCAATGCCGGGACTGGTGAACATGGCGTGCAGGCGGCCCTGGCCTGTTGCCAGGCGCTGGCACAGGCAGCGGGTGTGGACAGCAGGCAGGTGCTGCCATTTTCCACCGGCGTGATCGGGCAGGCCCTGCCGGTGGATAAAATCGTGGCGGTCCTGCCGCAGGCGCTGACGGCGCTGACGGCTGATGCCTGGCTGGAGGCCGCCGAAGGCATCATGACCACCGATACCCGGCCCAAGGCGATTTCCCGGCAATTGCAACAGGGTGACAAGAGCGTGACCATTACCGGCATTGCCAAGGGTGCGGGCATGATCAAGCCCAACATGGCCACGATGCTGGCCTATGTTTTCACCGATGCCCGGGTGGAGCAAGCGTATTTGCAGGCCCTGCTCAAACAGGCAGCGGACCGTTCCTTCAATCGCATCACGGTCGACGGCGACACCTCCACCAATGATTGCTGTATGCTGGTGGCGACCGGACACAGCGGTGTGGCTGTCGGCACCGGGGGGAATGACTTCGACAGGGCCTTCGATGCTGCCCTCACCGAGGTCTTCGTCGGCCTGGCACAGGGCCTGATCAAGGACGCGGAAGGCGCCAGCAAGTTTGTCAATATCCGGGTCGAGCAGGGCAGCAACAGCGCGGAATGCCTGCGCGTGGCCTACGCGGTGGCGGAATCGCCACTGGTGAAGACCGCACTGTTTGCGTCGGACCCGAACTGGGGCCGGATTTTGGCGGCCGTTGGCAGGGCCGGCATTGCCGATCTCGATATCCGGCCCGTCAGCATCTGGCTGGGGCCGGTCTGCATCGTCACCGCCGGCGCCGTGGCGCCGTCCTACACCGAAGCGCAGGGTGCCGCCGTGATGGCTCAGGATGAGATCGAGATCGTCATCAGGCTGGGGCGGGGCGAGTGCATGGAGCAGGTCTGGACCTCCGACCTGTCCTATGACTATGTGAAAATCAACGCCGAATATCGCACCTGAGTCCGGCAGGCTTCCATGAGCGGAATCATCCATGTTGCTGTTGGCGTCCTGCTCAATGAGCGGGACGAAGTGCTGATAGCCCTGCGCCATCAGCGTCAGCATCAGGGTGGGCTGTGGGAATTTCCGGGCGGCAAGCTGGAAGCCGGTGAGAATGTGCAAAGCGCACTCAAACGCGAGTTGAAGGAAGAAGTGGCGCTGGATATCGGCCGCTGCCGGCCCATGCTGGAGGTTCGGCATGACTATGGCGACAGGCAGGTCCTGCTGGATGTCTGGCGGGTCGATGAATTCAGTGGTGAGGCGCGGGGCCGTGAAGGCCAGCAGATCGCCTGGGTCGGCCTCCGGCAACTGACGCAATATGCCTTCCCCGCCGCCAATCAGCCCATTATCGACGCGCTGCTTCGTTCGTCTGGGCAGGAGGTGGCTCCTGGCTTTCGGCAAGGGCCTTCAGATGGGTCATGACCAGGACCAGTTCCTTTTTGAAGGTTCCGCACAAAAATAAATACAAAACCGGGCTCAGCGCTCCTGTAAAGTTGATTTCATGGCTGAAGGTGGTGGTACCCTGCTCGTCGACTTCAAAATATCTTTGCATGTCAATGGTTTGATGGAAGGGAAGATGCAGGCGTTCAATAAAGGATACCTGTTCTTCGAGATTGACGATTTCAAATCTTGTCTTCGGCGCACCAGTGGCCTTGATATAGCCTGTAGCACCGCTCTGAAAGTTTTTGCCTTCATCCAGATACGAGTATTCAAGCCGGGTGTCGAATTTTTTCCAGTTTTCGACATCACGCCACAAGCGCCAGATCGTGCTTTTGCCGGCGCTCGTCTGAACCGAATATTTAAGCGAGTACCCCGGCAGCTCGATGACCCCGGCGCCGTTTTCCTGTGCGAACGACAGGGCCGGTGAAAAGCCGATGATGATTGCGATGCCTGTTGCCCGCGCCCATGTCATCCCCGCACAGGCGGGGACCCAGTCAAAGAAAGTCCTGGCCGGCATCCGGCGAATCCAGCGGAAAACTGAGCTCATCGAAGGGCTCTTCCACCGCAATGGTGTTTTTTTCATTGGCCCAGTCCCCAAAATCAAGCAGTTGACACTTTTTGGAACAGAAAGGGCGGTAAAGGCTGCCGTCATTCCAGGGCACGATCTTCTGGCAGGTGGGGCAGTTGACCTGTTTGATGTTGCCGGGTGCTTTGCTGTCGGTAGAACTCATGCAGGCGTTTGACCTCTGCGTTTAAATCGGATTCCAGGCCGCTATTGTCGATGACATCATCGGCCCTTGCAAGGCGCTCCTGGCGCGGCATCTGGGTCGCCATGATCTTTTTGGCCGCAGCCGGGTCGATCCGGTCCCGCGCGGCAACCCGGGCCACCTGCAGGGCCTCGGGGACATCCACCACCAGAACCCGGTTCACAAAGTCATAGGCGCCGCTTTCCAGCAGCAAAGGCACCACCAGCAGCACATAGTCGGACGTGGCGGCTGCAATCAAGGCCTCGATCCGTTCGCGAATCAGCGGGTGCAGCAAATGTTCCAGCCAGGCCCTGGCATCCGGGTCTGCAAAAATGAGCTGGCGCAGGCGGGCACGGTCCAGTTCGCCGTCCTGCCTGAGGATTGGCATACCGAAGTGGCCGACGATGGACCGCAGGGCCGGGGAGCCCGGGGTGACCAGGGCCCGGGCCACCTGATCGGCATCGATGACCGTGACGCCCAGTGCGGCAAACAGTGCGCTGACGGCGCTCTTGCCACTGCCGATGCCGCCGGTCAGGCCAACGGTGAATCTTGTGTGTCGATCTTGCCGCGCCATGCTACAGCCTCGCTACGAGCACCTGAGTCCGACAGGTTCCTGGTTCACAGAATATTCCGGGTAAAGGAGGCAATGTCGCCGCCCCAGATCAGCGTAATGAAACCGGCGCCGGCAAGATAGGGGCCGAAGGGAATCGGCACATTGCGGTCGTGGCCCCTGAAGACCATCAGGACAATACTGACGAGCAGGCCCACCAGCGAGGACAGCAGAATGATCTGGGGCAGGAATTGCCAGCCCAGCCAGGCACCCAGCATGGCCAGCAGCTTGAAATCGCCATAGCCCATGCCTTCCTTGCCGGTCGCCAGTTTGAACAGCCAGTACACGGCCCACAGCAGGAGGTAGCCGGAGACCGCGCCATACAGGGCGCTCTCCAGGCTGGCAAGATAGCCGAAACTGTTGACGATGAGCCCCAGCCACAGCAGTGGCAGGGTCAGATCGTCGGGCAGCACTTGCTGATCGAGGTCGATCATCGTCAGCGCAAGCAGGCCCCAGGTCAGCAGCAGGACGGCCAGGGTCAGCCAGCCAAAGCCGAAATGCCAGGCCACGATGGCAGACAGCAGGGCCGTGAGCCCCTCGATGAATGGGTAGCGCGGCGAAATCCGGCCATCACAGTGCGCACAGCGGCCGCGCTGCAGCAGATAACTCAGAATGGGAATGTTCTCCAGCGCTGAAATGGCATGCCCGCAGTGCGGGCAATGCGAGCCGGGCCGGATCAGGTCGAAGTGGCTGTGGCTGTCGTGGGTTGGGCGGCGATCCTCGATCTCCAGCAATTCACAGCATTGGGCATGCCACTCGCGTTGCATCATGATGGGCAGGCGATAGATCAGTACATTCAGAAAGCTGCCGATCAGCAGCCCGAGCAGCAGCGTGCAAACGAGCAACAGGGCCGGATTGTCGTCGAGCAGGGCAGCGATTGCCATAAGGGTTTAAACCACCGAGCCGATCTGAAAGATCGGCAGATACATGGCAACCAGCAGGCCGCCGACCAGCACTCCCAGTACCGCCATGATCAGGGGCTCCATCATGGCGGTGAGGCCATCGACGGCATTGTCGACCTCCGCCTCATAAAAACTGGCGGCCTTGTCCAGCATGGCGTCGAGGGCCCCGGACTCCTCGCCGATGGATACCATCTGCAGGACCATGACCGGAAACAGATTGGTGGCCTTGATGGAATGGGTCAGCGGCTGGCCGGTGGTGACGTCGTCCCGGATTCTCAGCGTGGCATTCTTGTAGACCACGTTGCCGGTGGCGCCCGATACCGATTCCAGGGCATCCACCAGCGGCACCCCGGCGGCAAAGGTGGTGGAAAGGGTTCGGGTAAAGCGGGCCAGGCAGGACTTCTCGATGATGCCGCCCACCACCGGCAACTTCAGAGAGAGACGTTCCAGCAGATCGGCAAAGGCCTGGGAACGAAACCGGGCCTCCTTGAAGACAAAGCCGGCGCTGGCAAGGCCGGCAATGATCCACAGCCACCAGGCAATGGCAAAGTCGGACAGCCGCATCACATACTGGGTAAACAGCGGCAATTCGGCGCCAAAACTGGAAAAGGTGGCAGCAAATTGCGGCACCACTTTGACCAGCAGGATGCCGGTGACGATAATGGCGATGGCGACAATGGTCATCGGGTAGTTCATGGCCTTCCTGATTTTGGCCTTGATGGCCTCGGACTTTTCCCTGTACGTGGCGAGCCGGTCCAGCATGGTTTCGAGGGCGCCCGACTGCTCCCCCGACTCCACCAGGTTGCAGAACAACTCGTCGAACTGGCGTGGGTGTTTGCGAATGGAATCGGCAAAATTATTGCCGGAAGCCACCTCGTCGCGAATCGCAAACACCAACTCGCGCATGCTCGCGTTATCGAGGCCTTCACCGACGATTTCAAAGGATTGCACCAGCGGGATGCCGGCCTTCATCATGGTTGCCAGCTGGCGGGTGAAGATGGCGATATCCATCGGTTTGATCTTGGGTTTGGACGGCCCGAACAGTGGTTTGGCTTTTTTCCTCACCTTGGTGGGCTTGACCCCCTGCTTGCGCAGCTGGGCCTTCGCCAACGCGATGCTGGCCCCGGCAATTTCACCCTTGGCGAAGCGGCCGCGGGAGTCGGTGCCCTGCCAGGTGTAAATGGTCTGCTTCAGGGTGGGATGCAATGGTACAGCCATAATCAACCCTCATGTTCTTCAAGGCTCAGGTGACCCGGTTGGCTTCGGCGAGGCTGGTCACGCCCTCGGCCACTTTCCGGAGGGCGGAAGTCCGGAGATCATTAAAGCCTTCTTCTCTGGCCTTGTCTGCGATCTGTATCGAATTTCCGTCATTCATGATGACGCGGGCGATACTATCAGTGATGGGCATTACCTGATAGATGCCCACACGGCCTTTGTAGCCCTTGTTGCATTTATCGCAGCCGACGGCGCCGTACAGCTGCAAGTCTTCCAGCTGGGCCTTGCTGAAGCCTTCCTGAAGCAGGACCTTGGGTGGCAGCCGCAGGGGTTTCTTGCAATGCGAACAGAGCCTGCGGGCCAGGCGCTGGGCGATGATCAGCGTGACCGACGTGGCCACATTATAGGCCGGAATGCCCATGTTGCGCAGCCGGGTGAGCGTTTCCGGGGCGCTGTTGGTATGCAGTGTGGACAGCACCAGATGGCCGGTCTGGGCGGCCTTTATGGCGATTTCGGCAGTTTCCAGGTCACGGATCTCGCCCACCATCACCACATCCGGGTCCTGCCGCAGGAAGGCCCGCAGGGCCGTGGCAAAGTCCAGCCCCACCCGGACATTGACGGCCACCTGGTTGACGCCCTCCAGGTTGATTTCCACCGGGTCCTCGGCCGTGGAAATATTGCGTTCCAGGGTATTGAGAATGTTGAGCCCGGTATACAGCGACACGGTCTTGCCGCTGCCGGTGGGGCCGGTGACCAGGATCATGCCCTGGTGCTGGTTGAGGGCGTTGAGATAATACTGTTTCTGCTCCTGTTCATAGCCCAGCGCTTCGATGCCCATCTGGGCACTGCCGGGGTCCAGAATACGCATGACGATCTTTTCACCCCACAGGGTGGGCAGGGTATTGACCCTGAAATCGATGGCGCGGGTTTTCGACAGCTTCATCTTGATCCTGCCGTCCTGGGGTATGCGGCGTTCCGAAATATCCATCTGCGACATGATTTTTATGCGGGAGGAAATCCGGTTGGCGATGCTCAGGGGCGGACGGGTGATCTCGCGCAGAATACCATCCTGGCGAAAGCGCACCCGGTAGATTTTTTCATAGGGTTCGATATGAATGTCCGAACTGCCGGTTTTGATGGCATCCAGCAGAATCTTGTTGACGAAGCGAACGATCGGCGTCTCGTCGATATTGTCATCCGGGTGTTCGTCGCTCTCCTCGTCAACCACCTCGATGTCGATATCTTCCAGGCCCAGCCCGTCGAGATCGCCGAAATTGGCCTCCTCGGCCTCGCTGCTCGCCACGATGTCCTCGATGGCCTGGTTGAGCTTGTCATCCTCCACGACGATCAGTTCGGTGTTGATGCCGGTGTGAAATTTGATTTCATTGATGGCATTCACGTCCGAAGGGTCGGAGACCGCCAGGCACAGGCAGTTGCCAAGCTGGCGCAGGGGCAGCACATGGTGCTTGCGGATGAGCCGGGTATCCACCAGATGCAAGGGGATATGCGCCAGATCGATGGCGTCGAGACTCAGCAGCGGCAGACCAAACTCGCGGGAGGCGACCTGGGCGATGGTCAGGCTGGCAAGCATTTTGTGTTTTACCAGATGACGGACAAAAGGCATCCTGTCCTGCCGGGCCTGGCTATGAGCCTTTTCGGCGACGGCGGCGTTGAGCAAATTGTCGGAGACCAGGCGCTTGGCCAAACCCGTGATTTTTATGTCAGTGCTCATGAGCCGGCTTCACTCCGGAAAAGACTTGAGACCATGAGCCTGGAGATTAGCACGGGATTGCGCAATGAAAAAGAAAATATTGTTCGATATTTCCAATACTTGGAGAGCATATATGGACAAAACATGAGCTTTGCTGTGAGCATTTTTTGTAAAAAAGTGACAATTTTTGTCAGTAAATTCCCCGGATAATGCCGCATCGGGCACTGCTCACAGAACGGAAAGAGGCCGCTGTTGTGCAAAAAACGCTCTGCCGGAGCCGCGCCTGCAAAAATCCGCAATCCGGACCAGGCAAAACTGTGCGCCAGTGCCCATTCCGCCATGGTATATGTGAATTTTCAGGGGGCTGGCATGGCTCTTGCTGAAACCATCATGGATACTATCATAAAGCTTGAATGGCAGGCTTTGATTATCTGCTTTCCTCAGGAAGCTTGTAACCGGATTACCAAGGAGAAACATGATGAAAACAATACAGCAAAAAGCACAGCAGGGTTTCACGCTGATCGAATTGATGATCGTCATCGCGATCATCGGCATTCTGGCCGCCGTGGCCCTGCCGGCCTATCAGGATTACACGGTTCGTGCCAAGGCCTCGGAACTGATCGTGGGTGCCACGGCCGCCAAACTGTCGGTCTCTGAATATGTGCTGGTCAACGGGACTCTGCCACCGGCGGCATTTACTGTGCAGGATATCACTGCGGGCATGATCAGCAGCCTGACTTGGGATGGCACGAGACTTGTAATCGTAGGGGATAGTGGTCCTAATGCTTTGACGCAACAGGTTACCTTGTGGCTCACGCCTGCGACGAGTGCTTCAGGCAGTGTTTTATGGACCTGTGGTGCGGGCGTAGGTACCCGCTTCCTGCCGGGCAGCTGCCAGTAGGCCGTCAGCGCTGCATTCTTGTCCCCGTAGTGAAAAGCCAGCTTTTCTATATATAAAAGCTGGCTTTTTTATGGGGCACTGCTGCATTCGCCCCAATGGCTGCCGGGCAAGTGTATCCTGCCCCGTCATCCCTGCGCAGGCGGGGATCCACCCCTGAGTGTCTATGGTGACCAGATTCCATATCAACACCGCTCTTGGCCTCCTGGCGGTTCTCGTCATTGCCGACCTTGCCTATTGGCCCGGCCTGAACGGGCCCTTCGTGCTGGATGACGAGCAGAATATCGCCAGCACCTACATCGGCCATATCGGCGAGGTGCAGTGGGATGCTTTGGTGTATGCCCTCACTCACAACACCAGTGGCGTGTTCGGGCGCCCGGTCTCCGTATTGAGCTTCGTGGCGAGCGGCCTGTTGCACGGCCCCGGCACCTGGGGCTACAAATACCACAACCTGCTCCTCCACCTGCTCAACGGCCTGCTGCTGTTCTGGCTGCTGCTGCGCCTACTGCCGCACCTGATGGCGGGTTTGCCGCACGAAAAACAGGTACTCGGTGCCGGCCTGACAGCCACCTGCTGGCTGTTCCATCCATTGCTGGTGAGCACCGTGCTTTATTCGGTGCAGCGCATGGCCCAGCTCTCCATGCTGTTTACGCTGCTGGCGCTGCTGAGCTACGTGCTGGGCCGGGAGCGGATGGACCGGCGCGGAAAAGGCTACTACCTGCTGAGCTATGGCTGCTTTCCACTGTTTCTGCTGCTGGCGCTGCTGGCCAAGGAAAATGGCGCGCTGATTCCCTTGTATGTGCTGGCCATCGAGTGGCTGGCCTTTCGTTTCAGCGCCCGTGAGCGGCATGGAAAATGGCGCCTGGGCAGTTTTCTGACCTTCTTCGTGGCCGTGCCGCTGGTGGTCGGCGGCTATTATTTCTTGACGCACCTGGCGCAGTTTCTCAACTATGATTTCAGGACTTTCACACTGAGCGAACGCCTGTTGACCGAACTGCATGTGGTGTTTTTCTACACCAGGTTGATTCTGCTGCCGCGCTTGTCCGAGCTGTCCCTGTTCCATGACGATATCGCCGTCGTCAGTCACCTGGATCTGAGCACTCTGCTGCTGCTGGCGCTGCTGATTGCAGTCATTGCACTGATCTGGCTGCTGCGGCAAAAAGCCCCGGTGCTGGCCTTTGGCCTGGCCTGGTTTCTGATTTCCCATCTGATGGAATCCACGGTCATCAGCCTCGAACTGGTGTTCGAGCACCGCAATTACATCGCCACGGTCGGCCTGCTGCTGCCGGTTGTTCACCATGTGCTGAATTACCAGGGCAGCAGGCTGATCCTCTATTTGCCGGGGCTCTACCTGGTCCTGCTGCTGACATTGACGGTCATCCGTGTGCAGGAGTGGCAGGACCTGACGCTGTTTTATACCATGGCGGAAAAGGATCATCCCGGTTCCTACCGGGCGCAGACCGAATATGCCAATCTCAAATTCAACCAGGGCGATCCGGAGGAAGCCTTCGCCCATCTGCAGATGGCCCAGCAGATCAACCCCAGAGATGCCGGCTCGGTGCTGCATGAAATGTTGTTTCGCTGTCATCTGGGGACCTCTCTGGATGCCCTGGTTGCAGATGCTGAAGACAAGCTGGCCACCAACGCGGTATCGCCCTATACCCTAGTGTCTCTGGAAAGGATGGTGAACATGCAGAACAAGGGGGAGTGCCGGGCAATCGCCAATGAGCAGGTGCTGGGCCTGATCCAGACCGCCAGCCGGCAGCAGGACAATGTCCGCAACAAGGAATTTCTGGGTTACCTGCAAAGACTGGAAGGGATCTTTCACCTGTTGCACGGTGAGTATGCAGAAGGGGCCGGGCTGATGATCCGGGCCTATGAAAATTCCCAGATGTTCAGCATTCTGGTCGAACTGGTCAATATTCAATTGGGACTTGACAGGCTGGAAGAGGCAGAGCATATGATAGCCCAGCTCGACAAGATCAATGCCTATGTTTGGGGCATAGAAACCAGCAAGATTGCCGAGTTGAAAACCAGGCTGGAGCAGAAGATGTCAGCGCAGGCGTCGGCAGCGGACGCGGCAGGGGAGTAAGAAATGAGCAATGCCGATGAGCTGTCCATCGTGATTCCCGCCAAAAACGAGGCGATAAACCTGCGTGGCCTGTTGCCCGAATTGAAAGCCCTCTACCCCAACGCCGACATCATCGTGGTCAACGACGGCTCCAGCGACGACAGCGAAGCCGTATGCCGGCAGCATCAGGTAAAAGTGATCACCCACCAGTACAGCCGGGGCAATGGCGCCAGCATAAAAACCGGCGCCAGGGCCGCGCAGCATCAGACCCTGGTGTTCATGGATGGCGACGGCCAGCACAGGGCGGCCGATATCGCGCCTTTGCTGGAGAAGTTCAGGGAAGGCCACGACATGGTGGTCGGCGCCAGAAACAGCGCATCCCAGGCCAGCATGGGCCGGCTCTTCGCCAACCGTGTCTACAACAGGCTTGCCAGCTGGATATCGGGGCAGAAGATCGAGGATCTCACGTCCGGCTTCCGGGTGGTCGACAAACAGAAATTCAAAAAATTTCTGTACCTGCTGCCCAATGGTTTCTCCTACCCGACCACGATCACCATGGCCTTCTTCCGGGCCGGTTATTCCGTGGCCTACCAGCCGATAGAAGCCGAACAGAGACTGGGCAAGAGCCATATCAACCTCGTCCGGGACGGCGTGAAGTTCTTCCTGATCATTTTCAAGGTGGGCACCTTGTATTCCCCCCTGAAAATATTCTTCCCGGTGGCCTTCCTGTTCTTCGGCACGGGGGTTTTATACTACCTGTACACCTATATGACGTCCCACGCCTTCACCAACATGGGTGCCGTTCTCTTCATCACCGCAATGATCATTTTCCTGATAGGCCTGGTGTCCGAGCAGGTGACCACTCTGCTCTACAAGGATTCGGAATGATGGGCCCCTGTCACACCGTCCCCACTGAGCGGGACAGCACCGTGGTGGCTCCGCTCGCCGCCGGACCATCCCGCCACTGCCGGCAGGTATCGTGTCATTTCCGCGCAGGCGGGGAAGCGGCAAACCAGGAGCTCAGCAGCACTGCCAGCAGCGAAAACAAGAGGTCCTGGACCATTTGCACGGTGCGGGTGAAGATGGCCATGGCCTGGATCTGCTCTGGGGAAAAGGCCCCGTTCAGATTGCCCAGCAGCAAAAACACCGCCTCCCTGACGCCCATGCCGGCGGGCACCAAAAAGGCCAGGACCCCGGCGACCCAGGCCAATGCCTGGTAGACAGCCAGCTCGAGCGCGGCATAGACCGAAATATCATAGAGCGCCAGCAGCATCAGGGAAATGCCGAGCAGATAGCTTGCGAACAGCATCAGGCACAAAACCAGAATGCTGAGGGTGGAGGCTTCGATATCCCTGTCCCTGTCGCTGAGTACAGACAGCGAGGGCGCCAGCCTGGCCAGTTGCCGGGTAATGGACCTGGGAAAGGAGAAGTTTCTGACCAGGTGTATCGCTGGGTAGGAAAAAACCAGCAGCAAGAGTGCCAGGGGCAGGGAAATTTTCCAGAAAATGATGGCCAATGCATAAAAAAAGAAGGAAGACAGGGTCAGCAGCATCTGGCGGATATTGGCCAGCACCACCTTGCTCATGATATTTTCCGATTGCAGCAGCGAGGCCTGCAAGGCAAAACCCCAGATCACCCCGGGCAGGTATTTGGCCAGTTGCGAGAGGTAGAATATCCGGCAGGTGGAACCATAGCCAATGGCGATGCCCGCCGCGTGAAAGAGGCGGTTGAGCAGGAGGCAGCCGAGCAGGGTATGCACGCCTATGGCCACGGTGGACGCAGCCAGAAAACCAAAGCGCGCCTGCGCGAGCTGCGCACTCAACTCCGGCCAGGCTTGCCGGAGGATGTAGATGACGAACAACAGACCGACCAGATAGAGCGCGTAACTGATGACTTGGCGATTGATGGGCATTAAGGGGCTGTGGCCTTATGGGTATCTTTGTGTGGGATTTTGATTGTTAAGGGATGGCGTGTACTGATCCAAGCTATGCCGCAAATACTATCTCAAGTCAGTATAGTGGGCAATCAAAGCTGACAAAACCGAGGATTTGCTTGCCTGGAAATGCATGTTGCAAGAATTTCTCAGAGTTGACTATGGAATATCATCATTTATACGGTCTTTCGGTGTTGGAAAAGGGTTGGTCGCCTGCTCCCAGTTTCTTGCTGCGAAGAAACAGAATCATGAAAGTTCTATCCTCGTGTAGTTCAGGGAGACTTCTTGAAATAGGTTGTGGGGCAGGGACGATTATCAACGAACTGAGTAAAAAGGGCTTTCAGTGTGAAGCCGTGGAAACGTCCGCTGCAGCACGTGAGATAGCCAGCTATGTTAACAAGGGCATAGCAAGCATCTATAGTGAACCTGAACCTTGCTGGTTGGGTCGGTTTGATTATGTGCTTGCTTTTGAAGTGCTTGAACACATTGAAAATGATGGTGAGGCATTAAGTCTTTGGCGTTCGTGGTTGAAGCCAGGAGGAACGCTTATTATGTCGGTGCCGGCGCATAGGAAGAAGTGGAGTATTTCAGATGTATGGGCTGGGCATTATCGGCGGTATGAAAGGCATCAGCTGATAAATTTGCTGAATCAAAGTGGATTTAAAATTGAAAGACTCGAGAATTACGGGTTTCCATTGTCTAACCTGTTGCTTCCTTTCGGCGCAAAAGTTCACGCCCGTGAGCAAAGGCAGCGTGAATCACCGGCCAATGGCAGGGACCAAAATAATGCGATGAGCGGCATACAGCGAGAAGCTGCTTCACGTTTGTATCCAATACTTAGGGGTTTTCCAGGTATTATGATAATGCGCACAGCATTTTTGTTTCAGCAATGGACCCTTGGAAAAGATTGGGGAACAGGCTATTTCTTGTTGGCACATAAAACTGAAGAAGCTGCATAGATTTTCTCGGGGATGTATTAGGATCAAAAAAGTCATCTGATATAGATATAGCGGAAAGGCATTGGTGATTAAGTATAAGTTGGCGATTCTTGGGGTGAATCAGTTTTCTGATTTATATCCAAACGTTAAATATAAAATATTGATTTTGAAAAAAATAGAAAAAATATTCACAAAATGTTTTTTTTATAATTTGGGGGACGTGACTTTTTATGGAACTATGAAAAAAAAATCATTTTTTAAAAAGCTGAGCATGTCGTTGAAAATTTTTTACGGAACTCTACGCGTTATCGGATGCTTCATTTTTAACAAAGAGAAAAATGTTTACATCGTGTATCCGGCTTTCTTTATTGTTTTGTTTTTTTCATTGATGCCAAAATCCAGACGCCCAGTCATTTTTATAGATGCCTTCATTTCGTTATACGACACTATAGTCAACGACAGGGCGCTGATCAAAACAGATACTTGGAAGGCTAGACTGTTATTCGTCCTTGAAAAAAAGGTCTTCCTTACGGCCGATCATATTTTGGTGGATACATCTGATAACGCGGCGTTTTATGGCAGGATATTTCAGATTCCATTTGATAAATTTCATGTTGTTCCCTTGGCGATACCTGAGCTTATAATGCCTGATGTTGGATTGAATCAAGAGGATGGCAGGAAGAGTAATAAATTCATTTGTCTTTTCGTGGGTTCTCTGGTTCCTTTGCATGGCATTGAAGAAATTCTAAATGCTGTAAAAAACCTGTCCCATATTCCTGATATTGAGTTTGTCATCGTTGGGGATGGACAACAGTCAGCATTAATTGAAGAATTTATATCAGAAGATAAACCGGTTAATCTTATTTGGCATAAGGGGGTTTTTCCGACAGATTTTATTGTTAATGAAATAAAAAGAGCCAGTTTATGCTTGGGTGTTTTCGGCCTTGGTAATAAGGCTGCGAGAGTTGTTCCGTATAAGCTTTATTACTATGCGGCTCTGGGTAAAGCCTTTGTCACTCAGGACAATCCGTGCTTAAGAGAAGTAATGGCGGAATTTGGAGATATTTTTTTCTGTGATAGATATAACAATCCCTTGGAAAAGAAGATTTATGAATTATTCAAAAATCCTCAGGCTCTTGCTCGGTGTGATGCCGCATCTGCGCGGCTGCATGAGCTGAAATTAAGCAGCCATATTGCTCATCAGAAACTTGAAAAGCTGCTGATAAAATATGCGGTGGATGGATAAGAGAGGGGGTATTGGGCTCGGAACTAAATCTTTTGTTTTGTGAAGTTTGAGCAAGATGCTATCACTATGAAAATTCTTAAAACCGACTTCATCGAAGGTGCCCGTCAGGCCAGGGGCGTGGTCGTCATCATCGATGTCTTTCGGGCCTTTTCGGTGGCCTGTTATTGTTTTATGCGGGGCGCCGGGCGCATTATCGCGGTGGGGGAGGTCGAGGCTGCGCTCAGGCTCCGGGAGCACTATCCCGGAGCCTTGCTGATCGGTGAGCGCGGGGGCAGGAAGCTGGCGGGTTTCGATTTTGGCAATTCGCCGACGGAAATCATGGCGGCGGATTTGCAGGGGCGCACCCTGATTCATACGACGCACGCGGGGACGCAGGGCATCGTCAACGCTACCGGGGCGGATGAGATACTGACCGGTTCGCTGGTCAATGCGATGGCCGTGGCCCATTACATACGGGATAAAAAACCCGAAGTGGTCACCCTGGTGAGAATGGGGCTGGAGGCCAGCAGTGCCTCCGATGAAGACAATATCTGTGCGGACTACCTGGAAAGCCTGCTGCGTGGCAAACCGCTGGAGCGGGAAGGCATCCGGCAGTTTCTGACGGCCTCGCCTTTTTCCGCCCGTTTCTTTGATCCGGCCATTCCCTGGAATCCGGAAAGCGACTTTCACTACTGCCTGAACATCGATGCCTTCGACGCGGCCATCCGCGCCAGCCGCAATGGGCTTGGGGATCTGGAACTGCGCCCTGTCTGATCGGGATCCCTTCTTGTTGGGTGGATTGCCAGAGGACTTATGCTTGACAGTTTCCGGCCTGCTGTGCGACAAGGGTTGCCTGGATTTTTGGGCTGGGAGCGGAATCATGACAAGAAAATCAATAGGGGGCCTGCTGCCAGTGCTTGCCGGCCTGCTGCTGGCGACTCTGGTGCAGGCGGCAGCCGAGCCGGTGCGGGCCATTACGCATCTGGCCGGCGCGGTCTACCGCTTCCAGAATGACGGCCATTTCTCGGTCTTCATGGTGACAGAGGAGGGAGTCATCGCCACCGATCCCATTTCGCCGGATGCGGCCGCCTGGCTCAACAATGAAATTCAGACTCGTTTCGGGCAGCCCGTCAAATACGTAATCTACAGCCATGATCACTGGGATCATGTCAGTGGCGCCGCGGCCTTTCCGGACGCCACCATCATTGCCCACGCCAATGCCGTGCCCCATATCGCTGCCAGTGACCAGCCCATCGAAGCGCCGGATATCACCTTCACCACCGAAATGTCGCTGAAGCTTGGCGGCAGGGAAGTTCGGCTCTATTATTTCGGGGTGAGTCATTCGGACAACCTGATTTACATGCTGTTTCCGGAAGAAAAGATATTGTTTGGCGTGGATGCCATTGCAGTCAATCGTCTTCCCTTCCGGGATTTTGCTGGCGTGGATGTCGATGGTCTGATCGGTTCGATTGCCACGCTGGAGCAACTGGATGTGGCCATCGTGGCGCCGGGCCATGGCGCGGTGGGAACCCTGGCGGATTTGACCGCGCATCGCGTTTATATCGAAACGCTGAAGGAAAGAGTGGCCGAACAGTTGCGCAAGGGCCGCTCCCTGGCACAGATCGAGGCCGCAGTGACAATGCCCGAATACAGCGCCTGGGAGTCCTATGACGCCTGGCAGGGCTTGAATGTGGAAGGCATGGTGCGCTTTCTGAGTGCACAATAAGCATGGCGTGCACACGCGCCATCGCTGCGGGATTCGCCACCCCTGCGCAGGCAGGGGGCATTCTGTATATCTGTTTTTTTGACTGTAGGAGATAAAAAAATGAGCATCGTAAAACATCTGTTGCTGGGTTCATCGTTGTCGCTGTTGCTGGCGGCTTGCGGGGGCGCTGATGACAGCGCAAATACCAACAACGCTGCGGCTGTCAACGCGGGGGCGGCCGACAGTACCAGGACGGCCGACAATGCCGGGGCGGGTGACTGGCTTACCCTGTCCGGCAGTCTGGACGGCTGGCGGCAGATCGGCACGGCCAACTGGCGCCTCGAAAACGGTGAGTTCGTCGCCGACAGTGGCAACGGCCATCTGGTGACGCAGGCCGACTACGACAATTTTCAGATCAGGCTGGAATTCTGGGTTGACGAACCCGCCAACAGCGGCGTGTTTCTGCGTGCCTCCGACCCCAATGCCATCAATCAGGGCAATGCCTACGAGGTGAATATCTACGATACCCGGCCCGACCCCGCCTATCGCACCGGCGCCATCGTGGAGTTCGTGTCACCCAGTGCCATGCTGAATACCGCCAACCAATGGAATACCTACGACATCACGGCTGATGGCAATCACCTGGTCGTGGTGCTCAACGGCATGACCACCGTGGATGCGGAACTCGATGCCTATCAACGCGGGCCGATTTCCCTGCAATACGGTGCCGGGGTCGTGAAGTTCCGCAATATAGAAATCCGGGAGCTGTAGCAAGGCTTGCTGGGAGTCCGACAGGCTCCGATACTACTGTGTTACAAATCGATCAAGGGATGCAGTGCAAGGCAAAACCGGGCGAAAAAGCGCAGTTTACATGGAGTAAATGAGCATTTTGAGCCCGGTTTTAACGCAGCAATGCGCCCTTCAGCGGTTTGTAACACAGTAGTACTAAATGAACAGCATGGAGAAGTCGATAGCGCGGCAGTGCTTGGTCAGGGCGCCGACGGAAATAAAGTCGACGCCGGCTTCCGCCACCGCCACGATGGAATGTCTGTCATAACCGCCCGAGGCTTCCAGCTGTGCCCTGCCGGCGTTGAGGGCGAGCGCTTTGTGAAGTTCTTCCAGCGAAAAATTATCAAGCATGACGGTATCTGTGCCATTAGTGAGTGCTTCCTCTAGTTGCTCCAGATTTTCCACTTCCACTTCCACCGGGCGGTCCGGATGCAGGCTTCTTGCGGCGCTGATGGCTGCGGCGATACCACCGCAGGCCCTGATATGGTTTTCCTTGATCAGGAAGGCGTCATACAGTCCCAGCCGGTGATTCAGGCAACCGCCTTGCAGCACGGCATATTTCTGGGCGCGGCGCAGCCCCGGCAGGGTTTTGCGGGTGTCCAGAATTCTGGCCCTGGTGTGTTGTATCAGGCCGGCATATTCTCGGGCACGGGTGGCCACGGCAGACAGGGTCTGCAAAAAGTTGAGGGCTGTTCGTTCCGCAGTCAACAGCGAACGGGCCTTTCCGGAGACAGTGAAGACAAGCTCATTGGCCTCGATGGCAGCCCCGTCACGGCGGTGCCAGTCGAGCCGGGTTGCGGAATCGATCTGTCTGAAAACCTCCTGAACCCAGGGCTGGCCGCACACCACCGCCGCTTCCCGGCAGATCACCTGGGCCCTGGCCGTGGTGTCCGCCGGAATCAGTTCGGCGGTGATGTCGCCGCTGCCGATATCTTCCATCAGGGCCGCGCGGACACTGGCTTCCAGTCCTTCCAGCAAGGGGTGGTTCTGCATTGTCGCCTATCCTTAAAATGAGCCTTGAAATCGAGCCTTGAAATCGAGCCTGGGCAGGGTCCCGGCATTGATCTTGAACGCCGGCCCATAAACGCTTCTCGTGGCTTTGTGAAGCGGGCGAGAGTATAACTTTTTATGCGCGGAACCGGGAGCGGATTTCCGGTTTTCCTGCGAGCAGGCGGCAGTGCTACCATGTCGGGCAAGATGATTGACGGTGAGAACGCTATGCTCAAGGTCATGCCCAGGATCGTGGATCACTGGCTGGAAGGCGTCAGGCGGGTGCCCTCGCCCAATCAGAGTGCCAGGCCGCCGGGAGAGGAACCCAGTCTGCTGGTGATTCACAATATCAGCCTGCCGCCGGGCTGCTATGGCGGTCCGCATATCGACGCGCTGTTTTGTAATACCCTGGATTGTTCCGTGCATGAGTTCTTTAATGAAATCAAGGATCTGAGAGTTTCCGCCCATCTCCTGATCAGGCGCGATGGCGAACTTGTCCAATACGTGCCCTTCGATCGCAAGGCCTGGCATGCCGGCAAGTCGGTTTACGCCGGGCGTGAGGAATGCAATGAATTTTCGATTGGCATCGAGCTTGAAGGTTGCGACGATGAAGGTTTCACCGACCGGCAATATGAGCAGCTGCAGGCCGTGACATGCAGCCTGATGGCCAGTTATCCCGGGCTCGGGCCGGACCGGATTGCCGGGCATGCGGATATCGCGCCAGGGCGGAAAACCGATCCGGGCCCGGCCTTCGACTGGCGGCGCTACCGGGCGTCCCTGTTGACTACAAAGCTATCTCGCTGAAAATATTATCTTTTTCCCTGATGTTTCGGGTCCGGTTGGCATTTATTGTAGTTTTACTACATATAAATAAGCCGGCATTGATAAAACCGCTTGATTAAGAGTAAAATTTTGCGCGAATGTAAATTTACTACAGACATTTGATGGCACGGCAGCTGCCACGCGCAGAGTCGGGAAATCCCTGATTCTTGCTTGAACGCTTACTATAATCCTTATTACTCAACAGGATACAAAACAGGGCAAAGTGTAATGGCCGATATCAGAAAAGACGTTGATCCACAGGAAACACAGGAATGGCTTGATTCCATTTCAGCAGTCATCAAGAGTCAGGGCATGGACAGGGCACAGTTTCTGTTGAAGAGCCTGATTGGCAAGGCCACCGAATCCGGCCAGCAACTCCCCATCGACTCTCTCAAAACACCCTATCGCAATACCATCCCCGTCAGTGAAGAAGACATCATGCCCGGCGACATGTTCATGGAAAGAAATATCCGTGGCATCGTGCGCTGGAATGCCCTGGCCATGGTGATGCGTGCCAACAAGCTGGGTTTTGATCTGGGCGGGCATATTTCGTCCTTCTCCTCGAGTGCCACGCTCTATGATGTGGGTTTCAACTATTTTTTCCGGGGCGAGACTGAGACGCACCCGGGTGATCTGGTGTTTTTTCAGGGCCATTCCTCGCCTGGGCTGTATTCCCGCTCCTTTCTCGAAGGCCGCTTCAGCGAAGAACAACTGGACAATTTTCGCCAGGAAGTAAACGGCAATGGCCTGTCATCCTATCCTCACCCCTGGCTGATGCCGGATTACTGGCAGTTCCCCACCGTTTCCATGGGGCTGGGACCGCTGCAGGCCATTTATCAGGCCCATGTCATGAAATACCTGGATAATCGCGACCTGGTGAAACTGGGTGACCGCAAAATCTGGGCCTTTCTGGGCGACGGTGAAACCGACGAGCCGGAATCGCTGGGCGCCATCAGCCTGGCCGGCCGCGAGAAGCTGGATAACCTGATTTTTGTCATCAACTGCAACCTGCAACGCCTGGATGGACCGGTGCGTGGCAATGGCAAGATCATTCAGGAACTGGAGGGTATTTTCCGGGGCGCGGGCTGGAATGTGATCAAGGTGGTCTGGGGGCGGCACTGGGACAAATTGCTGGCCAGAGACAAGGACGGACTGTTGCAGGCGCGCATGGACGAAGTGGTGGATGGTGAATTCCAGACCTATCGCAGCCGGGGAGGGGCCTATACCCGTGAGCATTTCTTCGGCAAGAGCCCGGAACTGCTGAAAATGGTCGAAGACCTGTCCGATGACGACATCATGAACCTGAATCGTGGTGGCCATGATCCCTTCAAGGTCTATGCCGCCTACAAGCAGGCGATTGAAACCAGTGGCCGCCCCACGGTGATCCTGGCAAAGACCATCAAGGGCTATGCCTTTGCCTCGGTGGAGGGGCAGAATGCCACCCATTCGGCGAAAAAGCTGAACCTGGACGAGTTGAAGGGTTTTCGCGACCGTTTTGGCATTCCCATTCCGGATGACAAGCTGGAAGAGGTTCCCTATTACCGGCCTGCGGAAGACAGTCCTGAAATGGTCTATATGCGCAGGCAGCGCGAAAAGCTCGGTGGCACCGTGCCCAAACGGCGGACCACGTGTGAGGCCCTGCCGGCGCCGGAACCCGAGGTCTTCGAGACGCAGTTCAAGGGCACCGGAGAGCGTGAAATCTCCACCACGATGGCCTTTGTCCGCATGCTGTCGGCCCTGGTCAAGGACAAGGCGCTGGGGCAGCGGGTGGTGCCCATCGTGCCGGATGAGGCCCGGACCTTTGGCATGGAAGGCATGTTCCGGCAAATCGGCATCTATTCGGCCCTGGGCCAGCTCTACGATCCTGCCGATGCCGGGCAGGTGATGTACTACCGGGAAGATGTCAAGGGCCAACTGCTGGAAGAAGGCATCAACGAAGCCGGTTCCATGAGTGCCTGGCTGGCTGCCGCCACGTCCTACAGCGTCAGCAATTATCCTCTGATTCCCTTTTATATCTACTATTCCATGTTCGGCTTCCAGCGGGTGGGTGATCTGTGCTGGGCGGCCGGCGACCTGCAGGCCCGGGGTTTCCTGATTGGCGCCACGTCCGGCCGTACCACCCTCAATGGTGAAGGTTTGCAGCACCAGGATGGACACAGCCACCTGATGGCGAATACCATCCCCAACTGTATCAGTTATGATCCCACCTATGCCTACGAGTTGGCCGTGATCGTCCGGGAAGGCATGCGCAGGATGTACCAGGAGAAACAGTCGGTTTTTTATTACATCTCCACGATGAACGAAAACTACGTGCAGCCTGAAATGCCCAAAGGCGTCGAAGAGGGTATCATCAGGGGCATGTATCTGCTGGAGGACGGCGACAGCAAGCCCTACCAGCAGGCCGGTCGTGGCAAGGCGTCGCCCAGAGTCCGCTTGCTGGGCAGTGGCACGATTCTGCGGGAAGTGCGCGCCGCCGCCGCGATGCTGCGCGCCGATCATCAGGTGAACGTGGATGTCTGGAGTGTGCCCAGTTTCAATGAGCTGGTCCGGGACGGGCAGGCGGCGGACAGATGGAATATGCTGCACCCGGAGGCCGAGGCCAGAGTGGCCTATGTCACCCAATGTCTGTCAGACCGGGAAGGTCCGGTCGTGGCCTCCACCGACTATGTCAAATTGTATGCGGAACAGATCCGGGCCTATGTGCCGGGCTCATATAAAGTGCTGGGAACCGATGGCTTTGGCCGCAGCGACAGCCGCGCCAGGCTGCGCCACTTCTTCGAGGTGGACCGGAACTTTGTCGTGATCGCCGCGCTCAACGAATTGGTCAAAACGAAACAAATCAAGGCCTCCGTCGTTACCGAGGCAATAAGCACTCTGGGGTTGGATCCTGAAAAAGCCAATCCCATGTTGGTCTAGGACCGGACAGCGTGTACAGTTGGCGGCAGCTTGCCGGCCGGGATCAAAGCATTGAGGAGCATAAAACGTGGCAGTCGAAAAAATTCAAGTTCCTGATTTAGGGGAATCCACGGAAGTCGAGGTCATCGAGATTCTGGTCAAACCGGGGGACGAGGTCAGTGAAAACGACTCCCTGATCGTGCTGGAAAGTGACAAGGCCGCCATGGAGATTCCCGCCCCCAAAGCCGGGGTGGTGAAAGACATATTGCTGAAGGTGGGGGATCAGGTAAGCCAGGGCCAGGACATTCTGGAGCTGGAACTGGCGGAGGGGACGGCCACCGCTGAGCCTGCCCCGGCAACCAAACCCGCGGCAAAGGAGGCAAAGCAGGAAAACCCGGCACCGGCAGCAAAACCGGAATCCGAACCTGAAGCCGCCACGCCGGCACCGGCGGAAGCACCCGCCGCGCAGGAAGCCGGAGCCGTCAGCATTCAGCAGGTCAGGGTGCCCGATCTGGGTGGTGCGACCGATGTTGACGTCATCGATGTGCTGGTGGCCGTCGGCGATGAGATCAAGCAGGAAGATGGCCTGGTGACACTGGAAACGGACAAGGCCGCCATGGATGTCCCGTCGCCGGCCGCCGGCAAGGTCAAGGCCATCGAGCTCAAGGTGGGTGACAAGGTTTCTGAAGGTGCACTGGTGCTGGAACTGGAAACCACCGCTGCTCCGATGGCGAAGCCTTCCGCACCCGTGGCGGCTGCGGCAGCGGCAGCCGGTTCGGAAACGGCGACCACGACTTCGGCGCCCGCAAAACCGGCGGCAGCGACCACGACACCCGAGACGACGGCCACAGCAACGGCTGCTGCGGGTTTGGACGAGGTGTATGCCGGACCGGCAGTCAGGAAGCTGGCCCGGGAATTGGGCGTGGACCTGAGACAGGTCACCGGCACCGGTATCAAAAACAGAATTCAGAAGGATGATGTTCATGCCTTCGTGAAGGCCCGCCTGCAACAGGCGCCGGCCGGCGGCGGTGCGCTGGCCGTCCCGGCCATGGAGGATATCGACTTCAGCCGCTTTGGCGAGATCGAAATGCTCGACATGAGCAAATTGCAACGGGTCACGGCCCAGAACATGCAGCGAGCCTGGCTGACGGTGCCGCACGTCACTCAGTTCGATGAAGTCGATGTGACGGATCTGGAAGATTTTCGTGCCGCCCAGAAGGCACTGGCGGAGAAGAAGGGTGTCAAGCTCACGCCACTGCCCTTCATCATCAAGGCCTGTGCCCAGGCCCTGGCCGAATATCCCCAGTTCAATGTCTCCCTGCATTCCTCGCTGCAGCAGATCATCCGGAAAAAATATATTCACATCGGCGTTGCCGTGGCGACGCCGGCAGGCCTGATGGTGCCGGTGATCAGGGATGTGGACAAGAAATCAATCTGGGATATCGCCCGGGAAGTGGCGGAACTTGGGGCCAAGGCCAGGGAACGCAAACTGAGCAGGGAGCTGATGGAGGGTGCCTGCTTCACGGTGTCCAGCCTGGGCGGGCTGGGTGGCACCGGCTTCACTCCCATCGTCAATTCGCCCGAGGTCGCCATCCTGGGTGTTTCCAGAACCGATGTCCGGCCGGTTTATCGCAAGGGTGAACTGGTCCCCAGAAAAATCATGCCTTATTCGCTTTCCTACGATCACCGTGCGGTCAACGGCATGGATGGTGGCTTGTTCTGCAACTATCTATCCAGCCTGTTGAGCGATATCCGGCTGATGGTCTTGTAGGTAAACTGAAGAGAATCGGGCGGCAGGAGGAACGTTGCAATGCCAAGCTTTGACATGGTTTCCGAGGTTGACAGCCACGAAATGGCCAATGCCATCGATCAGGCCAATCGTGAAGTGGGCACCCGCTTTGATTTCAAGGGTGTGGATGCCGGTTTCGAGCTCAGCGACAAGGACATCGTGTTGACGGCCGAAGTGGCGTTTCAGATCGATCAGATGCTCGATATCCTGAAGACCAAGATGGTCAAGCGCGGTCTCGATGTCGCCTGCCTGAAGCCGGGGGAGATTCAGGCCGTGGGGCGAAAAGCCATACTCCGGGTCGCCATCCAGCAGGGCATAGAAGGCGACACGGCGCGCAAGATCGTCAAGAAAGTCAAGGATCTGAAAATGAAGGTGCAGATTGCCATTCAGGGCGACAAGCTCAGGGTTACCGGCAAGAAGCGGGACGACCTTCAGGATGTGATGGCCGTCATGCGCGATGAAGACTGGGGCCTGCCCCTGCAGTTCAATAATTTCCGCGATTAGACCGACGCATCCCATTGCTGGCGTTGCAGGCAGACACGCTCACCGACAAACACAATGCCTTCTGTTTCCAGCCTGTGTTTCTGCGTCAAATAAGCCTCGCTACCGGTGGGAAAGGATAGCCTGCCCTGGGCATTGATCACCCGGTGCCAGGGCAGGCGGCTGTCCGGGGGCAGATTTTTCAGCGTCGTGCCGACATGGCGGGCATGTCCGGGAAGGCCCGAGAGTCTGGCAATCTGACCATAGGTCGCCACCTTGCCCGCCGGAATGGCAGCGATGAGTTGCCAGATGTGTTCCCGCTGACTTGATGCCGGCATGATTGACCCCCATACAGGGTTGATGATTCTAGTGCGGCACCAGTCGATTGTCATCTTTACTCAAGGGCGACGAATGTCGTTTCCCGTCATTCCCGCGCCGGCGGGAATCCAGACGAATTTTCAGAGGTGTCGTTGATGCGACTGTTACTGTTTCTTTTTATCCTGATCCCGCTGGCGGAAATGCTGCTGCTGTTTGAAGTCAGTGATCACATCGGCGCCCTCAATACCCTGGGCCTGGTCGTGCTGACGGCAATCATCGGTATCGCTATCCTCAGGCAACAGGGCCTGTCGACGCTGCTGCGAGCCAACGAGCGCCTCAACAGCGGTGAAATTCCGGCTCAGGAAATTCTTGAGGGCCTGTTTCTGGCAGCCGGCGGAGCATTCCTGCTGACGCCGGGTTTTATCACCGACAGCGTCGGTTTCATTTGCCTGATCGGTCCCAGTCGCCGCTTTGTGGTCAGACAACTGATCCGCTCGGGAGGCTTGGTCATGATGGGCTTCGGTGGTGTTCAGGGTTTTCATTACGGTGATCGGGGTCGCGGTGATGGCCCGGCTGCGGGAGCAGATGTCTATGAAGGCGAGTTTTCGAAGGAATCCGGTGCGGACAAAAGGCTGGACGATGGTTCCGGGAGGAGGCCCCCACCGGGAGGATCGTCAAAATAATTTCATTCTTTTCTATTGAAATTCATTTTGACAACCCCATTTAGGGGTTTCAAATCAGGCATTGACATGCATCGGGGAGTCCTGGGGCAGGATTAAGATACTGATTTGAAAGAATTTTGAAGATTGCCGGGGGCTTGCGCATACTGTCAATGCTGTCGGTTATTTAGAATTTTTCAGACCAATCAAAATCGTTTTGGAGATCAAGCAACATGAAAATTCGTCCCTTGCAAGACCGGGTTGTAGTAAAGCGCAATGAAGAAGAAACCAAAACAGCCGGTGGGATAGTGCTGCCGGGCTCGGCTGCGGAAAAGCCTGCCCAGGGCGTGGTGGTGGCAGTAGGCCCTGGACGCCTGCTCGATAACGGCAATGTGCGTCCGGTGGATTTGAAGGTGGGAGACAAGGTCGTTTTCGGTAAATATTCCAGCAATACCATCAAGGTTGACAATGAAGAATTACTGATTCTGAACGAAAGCGAAATTTTCGGCGTGTTGCTGGATAAATAAGTCACCGGCATTTCCGTTAACACCCTGAATTTTAATATCAAACACTGACACAACAGGACTAAGACAATGGCTAAAGAAGTATTATTTGGAGATTCCGCCCGTCAACGCATGCTGAAGGGCGTCAACCTGCTGGCAGATGCCGTCAAGGTAACGCTGGGTCCCAAGGGCCGCAATGTGGTGCTGGACAAATCCTATGGGGCACCGACCGTTACCAAGGACGGCGTATCTGTTGCCAAAGAAATTCAACTGAAGGACAAATTTGAAAACATGGGCGCCCAGATGGTCAAGGAAGTGGCTTCCCAGACGTCCGATATCGCCGGTGACGGCACCACCACGGCCACCGTGCTGGCCCAGGCCATCCTCAACGAAGGTCTGAAAGCCGTGGCTGCCGGCATGAACCCGATGGATCTGAAGCGCGGCATCGACAAGGGTGTGACTGCCGTCGTCGCGGAACTGGCAAAAATTTCCCAGCCCTGCTCCACGACCAAGGCGATTGCCCAGGTCGGCAGCATCTCTGCCAATTCTGACAGCAGTGTCGGCGAGATCATTGCCCAGGCCATGGAAAAGGTCGGCAAGGAAGGCGTCATTACCGTTGAAGACGGTTCCGGTCTGGAAAATGAACTGGCCGTGGTCGAGGGCATGCAGTTCGACCGTGGTTACCTGTCCGCCTATTTCATCAACAACCAGGATCTGATGGCAGCTGAGCTGGAGTCCCCCCTGATCCTGCTGGTTGAGAAAAAGATCAACAACATTCGTGAAATGTTGCCGATTCTGGAAAGCACAGCCAAATCCGGGCGTCCGCTGCTGGTCATTGCGGAAGACGTGGAAGGTGAGGCGCTGGCTACCCTGGTGGTCAATAACATGCGCGGTATTGTCAAGGTGGCCGCCGTCAAGGCTCCCGGTTTCGGTGATCGCCGCAAAGCCATGCTGGAAGATATCGCCACCCTGACCGGTGCGACCGTGATTTCAGAGGAAGTCGGTCTGAGCCTGGAAGGCGCCACGGCGGAAGATCTGGGGTCCGCCAAGCGTGTTCTGATTACCAAGGACAACACCACCATCATCGATGGTGCCGGCGATTCCAAGAAAATCGAAAGCCGCGTGGCCCAGATTCGTGCCCAGATCGAAGAGACGTCCTCTGACTACGATCGCGAGAAACTGCAGGAGCGGGTTGCCAAACTGGCTGGCGGTGTTGCCGTCATCAAGGTAGGTGCCAGCACTGAAATAGAAATGAAAGAAAAGAAAGCCCGTGTCGAAGATGCCCTGCATGCAACCCGTGCAGCGGTTGAAGAAGGCGTTGTGCCTGGTGGCGGTGTGGCACTGGTTCGTGCCCTGCAGAAAGTCGTTGAGCTGAAAGGCGACAACGAAGACCAGAATGTCGGTATCAATATCCTGCAGAAAGCGCTGGCGATGCCACTGCGGCAGATTGCTACCAATTCGGGTGATGACGGTTCCGTGGTGCTGGACAAGGTCCGTCAGGGTAGTGGCAACTTTGGTTACAATGCCTCCAATAGTGAATATGGCGACATGCTGGAAATGGGTATCCTCGACCCCACCAAGGTGACCCGTTCAGCCTTGCAGGCTGCCGGTTCAGTGGCCGGTCTGATGATCACTACGGAAGCCATGATTGCCGAGATCCCTGAAGAAAAACCAGCGGCTCCCGACATGAGCGGCATGGGTGGCATGGGCGGCATGGGCGGTATGATGTAAGACGCCGATGCTCCAAAAAAACCCCGCAACTGCGGGGTTTTTTTTTGAACGGAGCATGGATTTCCTGAACAGAAGGCCAATACCTTGCTGTCTGTCAGCAGCATTCCAGGATATACGGGCTGATAGAAAGGCTCCTTGACGTTTCACTTTGCGTAAAAATACATATAATGGGCGCCATGGCTACCAATCACGATGATGATCAAATTCCAAGTATCGTTCCAGAGCGGGATGAGCTGGTTTACCACCGCAAGAAAAAACGCGGCAATTCCATTCCCCTGGCGCAGGAAGCCGTGGTGGTACGTGCCAGCGGCGGCGTGCGTTTTCTGCTGACGCTGCTGACCCTGGGTCTGTTCGCCACGGGGGGCGGGGCTTACTTTTTTTATCAGCAGGGCATGTCGGCACGGACGGATCTGCAAGCGGCGGCCATGCGCATCTCCGAGCTCGAGAACCGCTTGTCGGCAGTGGGTGAAACCACCGAAGAATCAACCCTGGGCCTGCTGCGCAGAATCGAGACCAACTTTTCCGAAATCGACAAGCTGTGGGCCGCCCGCAATGAGAACCGGACCAATATAGCGAGCAACAAGACCGCACTGGAAAACCAGGCCAAGACAGTCGCCTCACTGGAAAGCGCGGTGAGCAACCAGGGCGGCATACTCAATCAGAACGCCACCGCCCTGACAAACCTGGACAATCGCCTGACCACCATCACCGGCAATATCGCCGGTATCGGCAACCTGGGTCAGCAATTGACCGCGCTGAATGCCGATCTCAACCGGGTCAAGGCATCCATGTCCACGCTGGAGTCGGATATGACTTCCCGGGTCAATAATGCGGAACAGGATATCGAGTCCATCAATGCCTACCGGCTGCAGATGAATCAGACGGTCAGCACCCTGCAGGACAGCATCAACCGCCTGCAGCAGCGTCTGGGGCCCTGAACGCCGGTCGGCGGCAGTCCCTCCATAAAATCAGCTCACACCCGATCCCAGCTTTGGGTATAATACGCGCCCCTGCGGACGTGGCGGAATTGGTAGACGCGCTAGATTTAGGTTCTAGTATCTGATGGTGTGGGAGTTCGAGTCTCCCCGTCCGCACCACTTCATATCTATCCCGTTGATATTGTTTTTTTCCGCCAGGAGCCCGACAGGCTCCTGGGAGCCTGCGCCGTAGAAACCAATCGGCCTGCGACTTCCCCACATTGGTCCATTTTCCCGATCCTCCTCGTTACATAGTCACCACTATGCGCCTCGGACGATCGAAAAAATGGCCTCAATGTGGAAAACCCTCGGCTCGATCGTTTCTACGGCGCAGGCTCCCAGGTTAGCAGTTGGAGGAGGGGGCACTGAGCTGTTTGAGCGTCCTGAGGTCTGGCGCAATGGCCAGCAGGGTGTTGTCGAGGATGCGCTCGTACAGAGCCAGGACTTTTTCGCCGAGCGGGGTCAAGCGGGCGCCCCCGCCATGTTGCCCCCCCTTGCTGGTCTGCACCAGCGGACCTTCGAACATGTTGTTCAGACTGTCCACCAGTTGCCAGCTGCGCTTGTAACTCATGCCGATCAGGCGGCCTGCCGCCGATATTGAACCGGTTTCCTGAATGCTCCGCAAAATGGCCACTTTGCCCGGGCCTATCGCCATGCCGGGCTTGAGTGTGAGGCGCAGTCTGATGCTGGTCTGTAGATTTTCGGTCATGTTCACCGCTGTAATCGGCGCTGGCTATGAATGGCTGGGCCCGCAATAGCCATCAGTATAACCCACTGACGCTGATGGCGGCACGCCGACGGCCACTGCAGGGAGCTCATCGAAACGAGGATTGAATTGCCGGGTGATGTTGTTTATCCTTGTGCACCCGAATTATTCCCCCGAAACCTCAGGTGAAGGAGCATCCCGTGAATCCGATGAAAACTACCCTTGTTCGCTTAAGTCAGCTGGCCCTGCTGGCGGCCGGTATCGACAGCGCGATGGCGCAGCCGCCGCAGGTCAGTGCGGCCAATAATCCCATGGAGGTCGATCCCGCCGAGTATCTGGATCGCATCGAACTGCCCGAAGGCTTCAGCATCTCCATTTATGCCTCAGGCCTGGAAGCCGCCAGATCCATGGCGCTGGCCGACGATGGCACGCTCTATGTCGGCAGTCTCGGCCCCCTGGGTGGTCCGGCAGTCGGCAAGGTGTATGCGGTGACCGACAAGAACAGGGACGGTCGTGCGGATGAGGTGCTGACGATTCTGGAAGGGCTCAACTTCCCCAATGGGGTGGCCCTGCGTGATGGCAGTCTCTACGTCGCGGAACTCAACCGCATCCTGCGCTATGACCAGGTGGCCACCAGGCTTCATGACATGCCGGCCCCGGTCGTGGTGAACGATTCCTTTCCGGATGATTACATGCACGGCTGGAAATTCATCAATTTCGGTCCCGATGGCAAGCTCTATGTGCCGGTGGGCGGCCCCTGCAACACCTGCGAAAGCGAGAAGGAAATATACGCCACCATCAACCGGATGAACGCTGACGGTTCCGGCCTGGAAATCTTCGCCCGGGGCGTGCGCAATTCCGTGGGCTTTGACTGGCACCCGGTGACCGGTGAACTCTGGTTCACCGACAATGGTCGCGACCTGTGGGGCGATACCACTCCCCCGGAAGAACTCAACCATGCCCCGGTTGCCGGTTTGCATTTCGGCTTTCCCTACCGCTACGGCAAGACCCTGGTGGACAGTGATTACAGCACCAGCCTGAGCGCCAGTGATTTCACCCCGGCAGCCCTGGAAATTCCCGCCCACAATGCCGGGCTCGGTATCGAGTTCTACACCGGCAGCAGTTTCCCGGCGCAGTACCGCAACCAGTTGTTTGCCGCCTATCACGGTTCCTGGAACCGCAATCCGCCGGATGGCTACAAAATCCGCCTGATGCGCTTCGAGAACAACCAGGCCGTGGGCTTTGAAGACTTCGCCAGCGGCTGGATGATAGACGACAAATACTGGGGCAGGCCCGTCGACATCGAACTGATGCCCGATGGCTCCATGCTGGTCTCCGATGACTTCAACGGCGTGATCTACCGCATCGCCTACGGCAAATGAGAATCTAGGGTCAGCGCAAAACATAGCGGCTGCTGGCCCTTGTCTTATCCTGCACCAGGGCTGATGGACAGGGAAGGCAACCACGGACTCGAAGAGATACACCGACAGCAGCAACTGCTTATTCAATACAAACTGCAATATATCGGTGTTCTTTCTGGCGCAGGCGCGTAGCGATCCCATTGGCAAAAAACTGCACGCTCTATCAAACTGGCCTGTGTATTCCTATTTCTTTGGGTTCAACACGGCAAGATGCTTAATAGGCTTTAGCTTCCAATGGGTTGGTACTTGCCCCAGCCACAGAAGCTCTGAATCCTTATATTCTGAACTCACTCGCCGGCCCTCATGAAGTCTCATTCTGGCCCAGTTTTGGCTCACGCGCAGCGATTGGGCCAAATGCCAAAGACTGATAACCAGTTGATATACTGTGTATATCTTTCAACTTGGACCATCCACTTTGGCTCAAGACGCCTTGATAAGCTCCAGCTTGAGCCAAATCATGGTAAATAGTAACGCGTACCACTTCTCGCTCCCTCTGATACCAGGCGTCGCTCATCCAACAGTTGGGTAATGCTGCGTTTAATGCGGGATCTTGGTATCTCCAGGCCAACACGCTGGTGGATCTGACCGATTCTAGCGCCAGGGTAGCGCCCGACATCTTCCTCAATCAGCGCCAGCAAGCGATGTGGCTCAATACGTTTCAACGTCGTACCACCCGAAAAATCCAGTTCTTGCAGCAGCTTGGCGGTGATGAAATAGCGGGTGGCCTTGGTTCGACCCCGCGTTTGCACAATCCCCCAATCGACGAGGCGCTTCAACCAAAGCTGTACATTGTCGGTGGACCCCAGCTCCAATGTTTCAGCCAACTCTCGGGTCGTCATGGTTTCTTGTTGAGCCAGCAATCCGAGAACGATCCGCTCACGCTGGCTCAACTGATAAAGTTGATCTGCCTGGGTAATAAAATCGATCACCTCCGGTTTGAGGATGCGGCGACGAACAATCACCTGGACGCGGTCAAATGATTCGATCAATTCAGGTGCCGGACGACCCTGAGAAAGCAGCACTTCATAAACTTTGTCAAAGCCGCTGCCTTCACGCTCCATCAATTTCAGATCATGAAACAGACGGGCCATATGCTCATTGCGACGAACCGTCATATGCAGAATATTGCGAGGTGTCACGCCCAGCGGCAAAGGTCCCGGATTAACAATTTCAAGGCGATCCGGGTACAGCGACAGAAATATGTCTCCCCGCTGTGTATAGGGCCTGTGAACGATAGCATTGACGAGCAGTTCACGCACAACCACCTCGTCGTAGGCCGGCACATGTTGACGAAAAAGACCGTCGGGCAGCTCATAACGCTCCCGAAAATCCGGCACTTCCTGCCAAACGACCTCGATCAACTCCATGGGATTCAGTGAGTAGTCATCCCAGACTGATTTGTTCACTTTCTGTCCGTGATCATCGTACTTGATGAACTGAATCACAGGCGCAGTCCCCAGCAATGAGCGGTGCCGCTGTTGGCCTACACACAACACCCCCAGATTGGTGAGATAGTCGCCGTGGGCCAGTAAATAATGATCCAATATCTCTGCATCGCTCTTTTCTTTGACCGATGCTTTCACGCGATCGGAATTCTTCAAATCCGACACCAATCTGGTCAACAATATCTCGTCAACACTTGACCGGAGTACCTGAAGGTTGGTCCGCGTCTCCCAGGGCAGACTGGCTCGCTCAGTTGCCAGCCTGAGCACATCATCGCCAGTGACCGGTTTGCTTTGGTCAGCGACGCGCAGGTAATAGCGCCCGCCGGTCGTTGAGGCGACCGACAGTGAACGTGGCACAGACAGATTGATGTACTGACCGCCGTTGTCAGCTGTAACGACATCCGGTAGCACCGTCACATTGACACACAGTTCAGCAACTCTGCGCCGAAGAATATCAGGAAGGTCTTTCGGTATCTTCTGGTTTTGAGGAGGAGCGGACTCGCCATCTTCGAGACCGATCAATAGATGCCCACCCGAGGCGTTGGCAAAGGCGATGCAGTCTTTGACAAGTTCATCCCAGTCCGCAGTTTTCCCTGTTACGGACTTCAAAGACTTGTTGTCGAGCAACTGACCTTCTTCACTCACGCCGACAGCTCCTCGATCATCTGCTTGATCCGGTCGGTACATTGCTTCAAATCTGTGTCGATTTCTTCCAGCGGGCGCGGCGGCTTGAATACATAAAAATGTCGATTGAATGGAATCTCGAAACCGGCAATGCCCACCTCGCCATCCAGCGCATCAGTCTTTGATTCATCAATCCAGGCATCGGGCACATGGGGCTTCACTTCGCGCTCGAAGTAGTCGTAGACGGACTGCCCCAGCGGCACATTCTCATTGTTGCGCAGGCTGCTGTCGGCCTCTGGCTTGCCTTTGTTCTTGCCCTTTGTTGCCACCACGATATTACCCTGCTCATACTGGTGCCCAGAAGCGCGCAACAGAAGCTGCTCGCGGACCGTATCGGATTTGTTCTGATGGGCTTTGACCTCGCTCAACACTTTGGCCTTGGTACTTTCCAGCACGCATTCCATGCGCCGCAACAAGGTAAAGGGCAGGATAATACGGCCATACTGGGATTGTTTGAAGTCTCCGCGCAGGAGGTCGGCAACCGACCAGAGGAAGGCGGTTGTCTGGGAATGGCTTTCGGTGTTCATCAATGTACCTGGTTGATAAGTCCTTGTTGAACGAAGCCGCTGCGCGGCAAATTTTTGTCTTGGTCCTCCTTTGTGAA
>JAVVEZ010000059.1:0-21892 GCA_032250895.1 Pseudomonadales bacterium
ACCTGTTGCCAGGCGTACTCTTTGTTGCTGCCTTACGGCGCGGTGACGTCGATGCTCAACGGAACGTTGTTGAAGATCAGCTGTCCATCGGCGGCCATGTAGCCCAGGAAGACCCTGTGGCTGCCTGCAGCCAGGGTACCTTCGAACACGGTAACCTTGTTGCTGGCGGCCAGAGAACTCAGTTCCACGGCCGGCACGACGTCTGCCAGCTTCGTGTTCCAGGTCTGGAAGTTGCCATCGACACCCTTCATGGTCCAGCTGGAGACGCCATCCGCGTCAATGGTGCGCACGACGATGAAGAGATCACCGGCCTTGCCCACATCGGCAGTTTCCGGAACGATGGTACCCACGATGTCAACGTCATCACCGGTGGTGAAGGCCGTCTCGAAGGTGGTCCCGCCATCCTTGGTGGCGCCTGAGGAGATGGTTGCCGTAGTGCTTGAACCATCCGCCTTTTGGAGCCCGGTGCTCGGGGTTTGCGTTGCGCCGGCAGACACGGTCGTCGCGAAGGTGTCGGTGCTGTTCAGCGAGTCGGTCACCGTGATGGTGGCATTGCCTGCGGCAACACCCGTTACCGTGACCACACTGCCATCCACCGACACGGTGGCCGCAGCGGTGTTACTGGAGCTTGCCGTGAAAGGCCCAACCCCACCGGTGATGGTGTTGCTGGTGGTGAAGCCGACATTGACCGCCGCGCTCGCACCGGCATCCAGCGCGGTGAGGGTGCCGCTGAAGGCCAGGTTCACGGAACCGGTGGTAACACCGGTTGCATCGGCTGTGGTCGACGCAACGCCATCACCATCGGCAATCGTGAAGGCCAGCAGGGAGTCTGCTGCCACCGTGTTGCCGACAATGGCTTTGGGTTTGATCGACAGGGTAACAACGCCTGTAGCATCCGTTATGCTGGTCAGCCTCAGGGTGTCATTGGCATTGAAGGTGGTACTCCGTGTAACCGTACCAATCCCTGTCGTCGTATGCCCGGCATTCGCAAAGGTCACGCCAGCCGGCGCAATCAGGCGAATTTCACGCGTAGTGGCCGACAGGTTCAGCGAACCCGCAAAGTTTTCCTTGATGGTCAGGGTCGCCAGATCCTGCTCATTGGCGCTGCCCGGTGTGACTGAAGGAATCGTTCCCGCCGTGTTCGTGGTGGCATTGGCCACGGTGGCCACGGTGGCGGTACCGGAAACTGCGGCATTGCCGCCCAGCGTGAAGACCACGTCGGTCCCAATCGCCACCGAATCGGCGACGGTGTAGGTCACGGTCAGGTCGGAAACGGACTTGACGGTGGATTCCTTGTTCAGGATGATCACAAAGGAACCATCGGACGGAACGGTCGAGCTGCCGGTGGCGGCAATATCCACGTTGCCCGAACCATTGCTGGCAGTATTCGGTGCTTCAGCCAGCGCCGTGATGGTCACGCCAGCCGGCGGCGTCACCTGGATGAAGGCGGACTGTGTGCTGGTCTTGTTGGCGGCACTGATGGCGCCATAGGTGGCTTCCGTCAATGTGATCACACCGGTTTTGCCCGAGCCCTTGCCAATCTGCGGCGTTGTGGACGGACCGGCGATGCTTACGGCACCACGCGGTATCGCGGTGGCGATGCCCAGTACGGTATTGGGAATGTTGCTGGATTCACCGGTAGCGCCGGAATCACCCACCGTCACATTCAGCACGCCGGAGGCAGAGCTGCTGGCCGTTGCCTTCAGACCGGAAACCGTAATGACGGCCTTGGTACCGGGGTTGGTTGTAATATCGAAGGTGGCCTTGGTTTTCGCCGTGTTAAAGGTCGGACCCGTGATAGTCCAGCCAGTCCCTGAAGCCTGATCGCTGGGAGCGGTGTCATCAAAGGTCATACCACTGCCGGCAACGATGGTGAAATTGTCGGTGCCCAAATTACTGTTGAAGTTTTCAGTAATGGTGAAGCTTGGCAGCGTTATCGACTCTGCGGCACCCGCCACGATGGAGGTGGTGGCCGCCGTGGTGGCCGGCGTGGTGGTGGCCAATGCGGTGGTCGAACCGGCGTTGGCCAGCACGGCCATCGTCACGGAACCACTCAGACCGGCCGTGCCACTGATGGTGGCGGATACAGGACCCGGCGTTGTCTGGGCAGTGACTTCGTAGCCATCGACCACAACCAGGTACTGGCTGTCCCGGGTAGTAGCCGCGGTCAGCGACAGGGTGATGGCCCCGCCCGCATCGGCTGCAGCCGCAGGACTCAGGTCCGGAGCGTCGTCTGTCAGCGAGGTGACAGTAATGCTTGAGGTTGAGTCCAGTTTCAAGCCTGCACCCAGCGTAAGGACCACGGTCTGGCCTGTGGTCTTGCCACTCGGAATGGTCACCACCATGGAGCCGGTCGTTGGCGTTGTCACCTTGCCTGCATTCGTCGTATTGGCGATGGTCAGATTGGCATTGCTGGTAAGCTGCTGTACCGGAGTGGCCACGGCGGCTACCCGGGTGGCCAGGATGTTGTCGGTATCGACGCCACCGCCGTTTCCAACCTGAATGCCCTTGGTACCACTAACGGTTTCTTCAACGAAGATGGTCGGGTTCAGAGCGCCGGTGGTCGCGGTGCCACTGTAGACGGCGGCACCCTTGATGATGATCGTATCATTTATAGCCGCCGCCGTTTTCACCTTGACGGACATGCGGTCGTTACCGCCGTCGGCATTGGTGTCGGTCAGCGTCACCAGGCCCGAAGAGCCCGGGTCACCATTGCTGTTGCTCTCCAGATTCAGGGAGCCGGTGGACGTGGCAGTGGGAGTGGCGGTACCGACGAAATTCATGCCGGCAGGCAAGCTCATGACCACGATATCACCCGGGGTCAAATCGAGATGAGCATCAGTCCCAGGGGCAACGCTTTGCGTCAGCACCTGGTTTTCAAAGACCACCGTGCCGCCGGGGGCGACCCGTGGCGTATTGGTGGCATCGGCAGTGATTGTTACATCCGCGAAAGCGCCTACAGAGACGCTTGCGGCTGCGGTGGCTATAGCCGTAGCTAAAATTTTCTTGTTCATATATCAAGCTCTCCTTGAGCGCGCTCAATAAAATTACGAGGTTTTCACACCCCAGTTTTTGGTTTGGTTCGGTTTACTCGTTAATATTTGGGGAAAACCCCGGTTAATAGCTTCTGTAATAGGCCTACGAGGGCGAATGGTGCCAACACCCAGGCGGCTTGTCAACACTATTGGCCAAGTAATTAGCCACAAAGTGGTATTTTTCACAAAGCCTCGACAAATGCAAGCCTAATTTATATGAAAAACAAAAGATTGCATGGGAATTATAAGAGCTTGGCTCAACAAAAACACGCATTTGAGGGAAATTTTCCCCTTTTTTTCAATCGCTCCTGTTTTCAATCGCTCCTGCATAATTCGCCGTCGCCCTGCGTAGGAGCCTGCGCCGTAGAAGCCAATCGGCCTGCGACTTCCCCACATCGGTCCATTTTCCCGATCCTCCTCGTTACATAGTCACCACTATGCGCCTCGGACGATCGAAAAAATGGCCTCAATGTGGAAAACCCTCGGCTCGATCGTTTCTACGGCGCAGGCTCCTAGGCTGGGGGCTGAATCCCGCCTGCACGGGAATGACGATGGGCTTATTCCTTGTTCCTTATTCCTTATACCAGTAAGTCGGACATCTGTTGATGCAGGGTGCTTTGCAGGGGGCTGTCGGGCGCCGTGACGGGGTGGCGGAAGAAGGCTTCGGCATGGGTGACTGCCGGGGGCAGGGTGTAGGTGCGGGTTTTGTTGAGGGCGGCGACGATGTCGATGTAATTGTTCTGGCTCAGCTGGCTGCGGTAGAGCGCCATGGCCTGGCATTTGGCCGGCATCACGGCGCTGATGTCCAGCAGGCAGTTGGCCGGGTTCTGCACCGAGATTTCATAGGCCAATGGCAGCGGCCGCTGCGGCTGCGGGATGGTCGCCAGCGCCTGCCAGACCAGCAGCGCGGTGGCGCGGTGGTCGGGGTGGGGTTCCAGCGGGCCGGGGAAGAACACGCTTTGCGCGCCGCTGTGCCGGATCAGTTCACTCAGCCGGGCGCTCAGCGCCGGTGACGGCATCAGCGAGCGATCCGGCTGTTTCAGCAGGGTGAGCCGCTCAATGCCCAGAAAGCGGGCGGCAGTTTCGGCTTCGCGGGCGCGGGTTGCCGCCAGCTGCGCCGACGCTTCGGCAGGCCCGCCCAATGCACCGTCGGTCATCACCACCACTTGCGTGTGCAGCCCTGCGGCCCTGGCCAGCAGCAGCGCCCCGCCCATGCCAAAGGTCTCGTCATCGGCATGGGGCGCAAAGACCAGCCAGGGCCCGGAAGGCAGCGGGGAAACCTGGTAGGGGATGATGTGTTCTTCGCTGAGCATGGGGCATTGTACCTGATCACTTTCGCTATCTGACAGGCGGCTGGGATATGACCCCATGAGGCGGTTCTGTATTAGGGCCTATATTTATGAGGCCTTCCAACGCTCGCCTGTTCCCACAGGATCGCTGGAGAAGGGCAAGCGGTATCCCCGGTCCTCATACGCAATCGTTTTTAGTACACGCTCGATCTCTGTGAGGGTCTGTGCATTCTGATTGCTATCCTTTGAAATCAGATCCTTAAAGCTTTTCAATTGCTTTTCAAAGTCGTTCATCTCGTTCTCCTTAGGCCGTTCTGGGTATGAATGGCTCCATTCATGGACGTCTTATACATATAATCAATCAATAGACTATAGTAGGTCCTGATCTTCTTGGAAAGTTTCGGCTTCAATCCGAAATTCTCCACCTTCAATTTGATCTCTTCGTCGGTCAATTCAACCAGGCTGATGCCGCGACCGTGAGAGTGCCAGCGATCTGATTTTCCTAGAATTTCAGCAATTTCATGCGCCCTTTGTTCCTTCATCTCCTTGGTAACCTTCATGCCCCTGGAGGTTACAGTCCAATCCTTGAACTTGTATATCGGCAGCCATTCTTTTAACAGTGCTATGGAATGCTCGATTGCTTGTTCAATGTGGTACAGCTTCGCAGGATCAAATCGCTGCACAAGATATGCCAACTCTGCTTTCACTCCATTTACATCACCAGTATCGTTGATGGTTTTCACAAGCTCCTCGTATTTGGCCAGATAACCCATTCCAGGAACAATGGCATCCCCATCGGTTTCAAACTGTGGGTCAATCGGACCTAATATGGAGTGATAGTCCATATGTATCTCATCTCCAGACATGACCAGAACCGTCCCCGCACTATAAGCGTAATTTGGGACAACGAACTCCACCTCCTGGTAATGATTGCGAAATATTTTCACAATGCGCTCAACTACCTCAATATACCCCCCGGTTGTTTCGAGAAGCACAACAAGCTTATCTTTTGAATCGCCTTTTTTATTGCCGTTATTTATAGCCTCAACTTCTATTCGCAGGAGGTCGTCAATCGGCTGCATCATTCCTGATTTCAAGAACAAAACATCCCCACTGAACTCTTGTGCAAGTTCGTCGTTTAAGTTCAAGAGTATGTTTTCTACTAGGCCATCTACGCTGAGCTGAGTCATCGTTATTCTTCTTGTTCCATCTGGTGTACCCCGGAATCCCGGAAATACCGACTGGATTTGTGTCGCTTGGCTGTTTTCATGCGCATAAGCATAGCCCAGGTGCTCAAACAGCGCCATTACGATGCCTGTTCATTGATAACCCTGGGGGGGGGGGGCAGCGGAGAGACCTGATAGGGGATGATGTATTCTTCACTGAGCATGGGGCATTGTACCTGATCACTTTCGCTATCTGACAGGCGGCTTGCGGGAGCGCGGTTTTGGTTTGGCTTCGGTGTGACTCGCGGCGCCCAGCAAACGGGCCCTGGCGGCCATGGCATTGCTTATTCTCGGCGACAGCGGCAACCCGGCCAGCATTCGTTCAAAGATCTTGCGATGAAAGCTCCCGGTGTCCAGTTCCAGTTCCGGCAAGCTGGCAAAACGGCGCTTCTTTCTTGTGGCTATATACAGGACATCGAGCAGGGCCTTTTCAGGACCGGCTTGCAGGTAGGGAAGCTGTGTCTCGCTCCAGATGAGGCCCTGCTGCATGAGCGCCGGTTTCATTTGGATGAATTCATAAACCCCCTGGGGCGATTCCAGTCTGCGGGTATGTCCTGTCGTTGCAACCTGAATCGTGGCCGGTATCTGGGACAGCATCCCATGTAGATGCAGGGCCGTCAGAAAGGAGACATAACCCTGTTCCTTGCCCAGCAGGTAGGGAACGCAGCACAAGGGATGGAACCAGGGATGGCGGGTATTCGCCCAGACACCCCGGGTTATCCTGGTCAGCCCCTGCTTTTTTTGCAGACGCGACAGCATTTTTGACGCGGCAGACAATGACAGGTGTTCGTGAAGGGCAAAATCCCGTGTCGTGAAAATGATAAATTCCTTGTTGCCAAATAGATCAGGCATTGTCCAACAACCTCAAAACCGTCTCCTGCATCTCCTCCCACGACGAAACAGAAGCAAACTCCTGCTTGCTTTTGGCATCCAGAAATTCAAGTACCTGGCCCTGATATTCTGCAAAGCCCAGCGCCAGCGTTGCTTCACCAGCCGCTTGTTTCTCCTCTGGTGACATCCAGATCCATATCTTCCGAATAGCGGGGACTGTTGAAAAAGAAGCGCAAATTGACGCCGCCCTTGAGGATATACAGGGATGGATCGGATGTCTTCAACAGCCTTTGGAGGAAGCAGAAATGAAAAATTTCGCGACGCTGGGTATCGGTAAACATGGTCAATTATGAATTTATATTTCCTTATCTGTCAATAGAGGCTCATAATTAAAACGGCGGAGCTCCCCCCGCTTCCCTTTATCGCCATCACAGAAAATCGGTGTCGCCGGCCATCAGCCACCAGCGCTGGTCGAGGCTTTCAGGCGCCGGGCCGGGCGACCAGATGCAGGTGGGGGTGGTGATGGGCAGCCGCTGCTGGCTGGCATCATGAACCTTGAACAGCGGTGCAAAGGCCGTGCTGCTCCAGGTGCGCAGACGCGGTTTGCCGGCCTGCCGGGTGAGGGCCAGAGCCTCGCCGATCAATGTGGGAAAGTGCCGAAAGGCGCCGATGACATCCATCAGCAACAGGCCTTCGGCTTCTTCCTGCAGGACCAGCAGACCCAGCGGCGGCCGCCGCAACCAGCGTCCCAAACGGCTGCCGCCGAAGCGGCTGTAGACCAGGTGCAGCTGATACGTACGCTCGGGATGGTCCAGGTAGCGCTGTTTGATCCAGATGGCGTCTCTGACGCCGACGATGTGCTCGCGCAGGCAGCCGGCCAGCGCAGCCCAGGCGGTGTTGATCGCGGTGTTGATCGCGATGTTGGTGGCGATGTTGGTGGCGATGTTGGTGGCAGGGGTCCGGGGCGAGCCAAGGGCTGGATTCCCGCCTGCGCGGGAATGACGAGGAGAGGCCTGGGGATGATGGGAGGAAGCATGGGAGGAGTCTGACTCCGGCGTCAGGGTCCAGGTGGTTTCAGTCATGCTGCCTACCGGGGCGTAGCAGCCCAGATGCCGGGCCAGTTTCAGGTGACGGTCGCTGGGAAAACCGAAGCCGAGCGGGAACGCGCGGCCATAGCCCACCAGGGCATCCACGAAGGTGGTGAAGGCCAGAAAGAAGGGGCTGTTGCGGCGCACCGAGCGGCGGGCTGAGGGCGCCACCATGACATCGGCGATCTGCACGGCCAGGGTTTCTTTGCCGCGCAGCAGCACCTTGCGGCCCAGGCCACCGTAGTGGGCGACCAGGGCACCGTCCCGGAACACCAGCGCGGCATGGCTGTGTTGGCGGGCATATTTCCACTGCCACAAGGCGGACGACATGCTGTGGCCGAAGACTTCCCGGAACAACTGCCGGATCGGCTCTTCGTCCCCGGCTTGCAACAGGCGGCTGTGGTAGCAGCTGTTGGCAGGTTCGTTCTGGATTCCCGCCTGCGCGGGAATGGCGGGAGGCGTCTCAGGGATGGCGAAGGGAGTCTCGGGAATGGCGGATTGCATGGGGATATCTGCGGTATCCGCAGGCGCGGAGGTGGGTGGGATGCCAGGCTTGTCGGCGTTCATGAGGCTTGCCACTGGTGGGGCAGGTCCACCAGGCCCCGGGCCAGGCCGTGCTGTTCCACGTTGAGTTCAGCGGCCTGGATCACGGTTTCGTAGATGTGCAGGCCCTTTTCACACATGAGGTAGACATCCACGTTGTACTTGCCCTTGAGCAATGGGAAGCCCGGAAACAGGATGCTGGCATGGCCGCTGCCGTCGGCAGCGATGACGGGCTCGACGCCATCGTTGACGGTGCCGGCACTGGCCAGGATTCTGCCATCGCCGCCGCTGAAGGCCACTGCGACACTGGCCATGGGCAGTGCCGCGGGGGCACTGAAGCTGACCTGGATCATCAGGTCGCTGACACCACTGAGCAGGTGGTGCACCTTGCCGGCCATGCCACTGGCCAGAACCTGAATGTCGAGGATGCGGGGCATGGCCGGGGGGTCGGCGCTGGGGCCTTGGGCGGATTCCCCGGTTCCCGCCTGCGCGGGAATGACATCGTCGGATTTGCGTTCGTGAGCGCTGTCGTTCCGGGTTTCCGTCTGCACGGGAATGACGGGTGCGGATGCGGGATGTGAGGACTGGGCCTGGTACTCGTTGCCCAGGGCTTCGCGGTTGGGGCTTTCGTTGCGCAGGGATTCGCCGTAGGCGGTGACGACTTCCGCCGGCTTGCCCAGAGCCTGCATACGACCCTGCTCCAGCCACAGCACGCGGTCGCAGATGGATTCTATCTGGTACAGGGAATGCGAGCAGAACAGAATGGTCTTGCCGGCCCGCTTGAAGGCCATGATGCGGTCGAAGGATTTGCGGGCAAAGGCGCCGTCACCCACCGACAGGGCCTCGTCGATGATCAGGATGTCGGGCTCGATGTGGGTGGCGATGGCAAAGGCCAGGCGCACGAACATGCCACTGGAATAGGTTTTGACCGGCCGCTGAATGAACTCGCCGATGCCGGAAAAGCTGACGACCTGCTCATAGATGCGATCGGTCTGCGCCCGGTTCAGGCCCAGAATGGCGCAGTTCAGGTAGATGTTCTCGTGACCCGTCATTTCCGGATGAAAGCTGGCGCCCAGTTCCAGCAGCGCGGCGACCCGGCCTTCGATATGCAGGGTGCCGGAGGAGGGCTGCAGGGTGTTGGCCAGCATTTTCAGCAGTGTGCTCTTGCCTGCGCCATTCTTGCCGACGATGCCCAACACCTCGCCCGGGGCCACGTCCAGGCTGATGTCAGCCAGGGCCAGGGTTTCGCGATAACGGGGTTTGCCGGTGAGAATTTCCTTCACCCGGTCCAGTTCCCGCGCATAGTATTTATAGGCCCGGCAGACCTGCCGCAGGCGAATGACCGGCGCACTGCCGGCAGCCGGCTGCCGGTTCTGTGTCATTTCCGGGCCTGCGGCCTGCGGCTTCTGCGCCGGCATCAGAGCAGCTCCCGCACGTGCGGCAGGCTGCGCCGGAACAGCAGCCAGGTCGGTGCCAGCAGGATCAGCCACACCAAAAAGGGCCGCAGCAGGTTGAGCGCCTGCACGTCCGCGCCCTGCACGACACCGTGAATCAAGGCCATCAGGTCGGCGAAGGGGTTCAGCCACAGCAGGAACTGCGCCGATGCCGGCAGCATGGTGGGGAAGTACAGGACGGGCGTGCCATAGAGAATCACCATCAGCAAAAAGGGCACCGCCTGGGCGAAATCCTTTGCGAACAGCGCCAGCACCGGCAGCAGCAGGCACAGGGGCAGCAGCCACAGCATCAGCGTGGGCATGATCAGCAGCGAGGCGAGCGCCACGGCGGGGCCATACAGAAAAAGACAGAACAGAAAATAAATCGTCCCGTAGACCACCGTGGGAATGACCATGATCAACAAGGGCAGCAGCTCCAGCGGGAAGGGGTTGCGCCGGTACAGAGGGCTGAATTCCAGCAGCATGCTGCTGGCCCGCGTCAGCACCTCGGCGATACACAGCCAGGGCAGCATGCCCACCAGCAGGTATTGCAGGAAGGAGGAGCCGGTGTTCAGGCGCATGCCATAGATCACGTCGAACAGAAACCAGAAGCCGAGCACTTGCAATGCGGGTTGCAGCAGCGGCCACAAGCCCCCGAGCAGGGTGCCGGAACTGCGGCTGCGGATCTCCCGGCGCACCAGCACCGCCAGCAGCGAACGCTGACGCAAGGCCGAGCGCAGCGGCTGCCAGAGGGCATCACGGGTATTGCGGAGGAGTGCGGTAATGATTCTGATCACGGCTTATTCTTCCTCTGCCGGCGGGACATCGGTTCTGGCGGGAATCGGTTCATAGGGGTTCACGCGCAGCACCCGGGGCCTGTCGGTGTAGGAGTTGACCCGGACGATTTCGGCGTAGGCATGGGTGCTGAGGTCCTCGGTGGAAAATTCATCCCGGAGCTCGTCCTCGCCGGACGGCAGTATTTCCGAGATTTTCTGATAGGCCATGATGGTATAGAAATTGGAGGTCTTGCGGTTGTTGAGCCAGGGCCGCAGCTCCACCATCTGTTCCAGCGGCACCAGTTGGGCGACATCACCATTGCCGGTGAACTCATGCTCCAGACGCCAGGCCAGGATCAGGTCGATGCTTTCATCATCCAGGCCGGGCAGCAGTTCCATGGCTTCGCGCGTGGCCAGGTTGAGGTTGACCAGTTCGTTGTCGGTGTACAGCGTGAAGGCGGCTTCCAGATCGACATCGGCGAAGACCTCGGCGAAGCCACGGATGGACAAGAGCTCCGCCACGGTTTCCAGCCTGCCGTCGCGGGGCCGCCGGGGCGGGTCCAGGCTCAGGTAGTAATCTTCCTCGGCACCATTGATGTTTGCAGTGCGGTTGAGGTCCAGCCAGTCACTCCAGGCGGCAATCAGGGCGTCGATCTGCTCGTCGGCATCGGCGCCCAGCTTTTTCTCCAGCAGGGCGCGCAGCCGGGGGCGGCTGACTTCGCGAATGTTGATCTTGCCGGCGTGGTCGTAGATGCGCACGGTCATGCCCTCCGGCGCCGAGTAATGCAGCACCAGGGTCTGGCCATTGTAGCGGTACAACGGATTGCGGCCGATCTCGTCGATGTCTTCGACGACCTGGGGGGGCTGCGGCATTTTTTCCAGCATCAGCTCCATTTCGGCCTGATTGACGGCGGCCAGGGTGTTGGCCCAGATGGCGAGATCTTCCTGGTGATGGAAGGCGGCGCGGGCGGACAGGCGCACATTGCCGGCAATGACCGTGATCAGGATGGTCATCAGCGTGACCGTCCACAATGTGACGATCAACACCGAGCCACGCTGTGCCCGCCGGCCTTGCCGAGCCGGAGAGAAGCCCGGTGCATGCCCGTGCATGCCTCGCGTCGCGCTGTTCATGTGCCGCCGCCCAGGGCGCTGTTGCCCGGATTGACCGGCTCGATGTCCTCGTTGCGCCAGGCCTTGATCGGCACCACCAGCTCCATCAGGTCGTCGCGGTCCTGCGCCTCGGGTACCAATAAGACATGGACGGCGATGGGCAGGCTCTGCCTTTCTTCGCCGACCCACTCGTCCACCCAGGTTTTCTGGTCCAGACTTTCCTGCCACAGATAGGTGAAACGGGCTTCATAGCCGGGCAGCAGCAGCGTCGTGTCGGCTGCGGCAAAGCGCTCTTCCGGGTCGTCGGCGAAGGCGGGCACCAGTCCCAGATACACGCCCTCCCCCGACACGGAGCGCAGATGCCAGGCGGTCAGCCCGCCCTGGCGCTGCGGTGACACCGTGGATACCCACTTCAGTTCGCTGTCCGTGCCCCTGAAATAAAGGAAGCGGGCCAGGCGCTCCTGATCCACATAACTATGGGGAAAGGCGCCGGTGAGGGCGCGCTCGATCTGCAGAATGCTGAGGTTGCGATCCAGGGTTTCATCCAGCACCGAGGTATCGCGCTGCCATTCATTGACCACTGCGTAGACCCCCGCGCTCAACATGCCCAGCAAGAGCGCGCTGAGGCTCATGGACAGCATCAGTTCCAGCAATGTGAAACCCGCCTGTGCGTGGCATTGCCTGCTTTTCATGGGACGTTTTGCATGGCCTCGGTCTGGTGACATGTCTGTGCTACTCGGCGAAATCCAGCGTGACCCAATACGTGCCCCGGGCGACGGTTTCGCCATTGGCATCCAGCAGTTCATAGCTGCGCAGGGCCTGCTGGCTGGCCATGGTCTTGCGCTCCGGAACGGGCAGCTCACCACCCACCGCAAGCACGAAACCCGGGTTGAGAAAGTCGATGTACACCTGCCCCCGGGCATCGTTGAGCTGGGAAAAATTGATCTGGCTGCGGGCCTCGGCGCTGCGCACCAGCGCGGCTTCGGCGCGAAAGGCCAGACGTTTGCTGCCGGCGATGACCGCGAACAGCCCGCTCAGGGCCAGGCCGGCAATGGTGAGCGCCACCATCACCTCCAGCAGCGTGAAGCCCCGCTGCCAGCGGGGGCGGAACGCAGTCGGGCCACGGGGTGCCCCTGACATCTCAGTTTTCAGTTTCATCATCAGGATAATGCAGGCTGATGCGGCCGGTGATCGGATCGACCCGAATCTCGGCGCGCAGTTGCTCCCATTGAAAAGTCAAAATGCCGCCGGTGCTGCCTCCCTCGGGGAAAAAAACGAGCTCCACCTGGTCCACGGCCTCCGGGCGCTGGTCCCTCTCGGCCTGAAAGGCCAGGCTCAACTCGGCACTGTGCCAGCGCACACTGTTGGGTTTCGCCTTCTCGTCCGGCCGGGTATTGGCCGCGGGCTCTGCGGCAGCGGCGGCGCTGCTGAAGATGGCCACGCCGGGCAGGGCCTTGACGATGGCTATGCGCCGGGCATAGTTCAGTACCGACACGGCCTGCGACACCTGCGCCCGGAAAATCTTGCTGTCATTGCTGCTGATGCTGGGAATGATCAGCGTGGCCGCGACGGCGAGCAGGGCCAGCACCACCAGCAGTTCCAGCAGGGTGAAGCCCGGGGATGCGGATGCGGCCCTGTCAGTCACCGATATCCGCATCGTCGCCCTCGCCGCCGGGAGCACCATCGGCGCCATAGGAACGCAATTCATAATTGCGGCCATTGTCCCGGGTCTGATAGATATAGTCATTGCCCCAGGGGTCCTTGGGCACGCTGGTGGCCCGCGCCAGATAGGGTCCGGCCCAGGCGGGACGACTGTCTTCGTTGCGGACCAGACTGTCCAGGCTGTCCGGATAGCGGCCCATATCCAGGCGGTAGGAATCCAGTGCCGCCTCGAAACTGCCCAACTGGGTCTGGGCCTGGGCGCGCTGCCCCTTGCCGAGATTGCCGAACAAGGCCGGGCCCACCAGTGCCGCCAGCATGCCCAGAATGGCCAGTACGATCAGCAGCTCGATCAGGGTGAAGCCGCGGGTGGTTTTCAGGGGAAGACTTTTGGTCATGGCAGAATCCTCTGGTGCTTTGTTGTGGGTTTCCACGCCGTTGCCGGATTCCCGCCGGCACGGGAATGATGAGGCGATACGCGGGAATGGCGGTAATTTTCCATGTTCACAGGCCGGCCTCCTGGAGCAGGGTGGAGGCATATTCAAAGGTGTTGCGGAAAGCCTGCTGGGCGGCGGCATCGCTGCCGTCACCCTTGATGATCTGAGGCCGCAGAATGACGAAGAGTTCCCGCCGCACGATGTTTTCCGTGGTGCTGGAAAACAGGTAACCGAGCAACGGGATGCGGCGCAGCACCGGCACACCGGTATTCGCATTGCTGGTGTCATCCTGAATCAGGCCGCCCAGCGTGATCGTGGACTGGTCGGACACCACGGCCGTGGTGCTGATTTCCTGGTTGGTGAAAATCGGGTTCTGGCTGACACCGCCGGCGCTGTCTTCCACCGCCGACAGGCTCTGGAAAATTTCCAGGTTGATGAAGCCGTCGTCATTGATATGGGGCGTGATGGTCAGCACGATGCCGACGTCCCGGTACTGGATATTCTCCGCCGTTCCCACCGCCGTGGCCACGGCGCCGGCATTGACCGGCACCGACTGGCCGACCTTGATCTCGCCTTCCTGGTTGTTGATGGTCAGGATCGAGGGCCGCGACAGCAGGTTGACATTGTTGTCCTGGGCGATGGCATTGAGGGTGATGTCGATCAATGCGGCACCATCCGTGAAACTGCGGGTGAAAATCAGTCCGGCCCCGGCTGCCGCCTGACCATTGGCGTTGAGCAGCCCGGTGGGCAGGAAGCTGGTGGAGATGTCGGAACCGCTGACATTGGCGGAGACCCGGGTCCAGTCGATGCCGAAGCGGCTGGAGTTGGTCAGCGTGACCTGGCCGATGACGGCATTGATCAGCACCTGCTGCGGAACCCGGTCCAGGTTGTTGATGGCGGTCAGCAGTTGCCGGTATTCCCGGGGCGTGCCCCGCACCAGCAGGGAGTTGGTGTCGGCGTCGGCGACGATGGTCACCGAGAGATTGGCCGAGACGATCTCGGCGGTAGCCGCGGCGGCCGGGGTTGGCGGAGCTGCCGGCTGCTCCGGCGCACCCCGGCCTTCGATCAGCGTGGGATTGTTGCCGCTTACCAGGTTGGGGTTGAGGCCGGGGATGGTGCTGGCAGAGTTCCGGTCTGTGGCTTCCCGGGCCACGCCGGCATTCTCGTTCTGCTGGAAGACCTTGGTCAGGGTGTCTGCCAGCGCCTGGGCATTGAGGTTCTTGACCCGGTAGAAGAACAATTGCTCCACCTGCTCCTGACTGCCGGCATCGAGGATGCCGATCCAGCGGTTGACCTCCTCGAAACCCCGGGTTGCCGGGGCGGTGACCAGCACCGCATTGATGCGTTCCAGGCCCAGCACCTGGTAGGACGGCTGCTCGCCTTCGATCAGCGCCAGTATGGTTTTCAGTTCCTCCGCCACATCCTTGGCCTGGGAGTTGTTGAGCTGGTACAGGCGAATGCCCTGATTGCGAAAGGGGTCGGTGTCGACGACGGCCAGCAGGGCATTGACCCGGGCCAGTTGCGCCGGCGTGCCGCTGATGCCCAGCACATTGTTCTGGCCCAGCCGGATGATGCTGCCCTCGGGCTGCAACAGGGGCTTGAGAATTTCCTCAGCGGCATCCCGGGTGATGTAGATCAGCGGTGTCACCTGCAAGACCTCGGAAGAACTGGCATCATTGAGCCAGGCCGGCATGACGATTTCGGTCGGAATGTTGGAGGCGTTTTTCTGGAAACGGTAGACCGCGCCGGCCTGCTCGATGGTAACCCCGGCATTGCGCGCCAGCATCCGCATCAGCGGCCAGATGTCGGCATATTGCAGGGGATTGTCGGGTGAGGTGCGGATGCTGACCTTGTCGGCAATGCTGGGGTCGATCACCATGGTAATCTGCAGGGCGTCGCCGAGCTCCTCGAAGACCCGGCGCAGATCGACCTGTTCGTAGTTCAGTTCCACTACATTGTTTTCCGGAGGCGTCACCGCCGGTGGGGTTTCCGCGAAGCGTTCGGGTTCGATGATCTGCCCGTCACGACTGATGCCATTATCCGCCGGGGCGCCGGCATCCACAGGCTGTTCCGCCGCCGCTGCCACGATGGGGGCGCCGCCAGGCTGCGCGGCAGGCTGCGTTGCCGGCGCGGCGGGCGGCTGAGAGCCGGGCTGCACCACGGCAGGCTGCCTCTGGCCGACGCTGGCGCATGCGCTCAGCAGGACGGCCACGGCCACGATGCTCAGTGGCTTTATGCCGGCCCTGCTTGTTGGCTTGTCATGTTCTGGACGCACTGTTAAAAACCCCATTTTTTCTGGATTCCCGCCTGCGCGGGAATGACGTTTTCTTTTCTGGATTCCCGCCTGGGCGGGAATGACGCTGCCTTTTCTGGTTTCCCGCCTGCGCAGGAATGACGTTTCTGTGTGGGGATGACATGTCTGCGGGAATGGCGCAGGTCAAAAATCCACGGTGTTGATACTCAATACGGCCGACAGCATGACCACGATGATGCCGCCGACGGCGATGCCCAGAAAAATGATCAGGGCCGGCTGCAAGGCCTTTACCAGCCGGTCCATTTCATTGCGGACCGACAGATCGAAGGTCGTGGCCAGCTTTTTCAGGATGACGCCGGTGCGGCCGGTTTCCTCCCCCACGGCCACCAGCTGATGCAGCAGCACCGGGAACATGCCGGTTTTCTCCAGCGCCAGGCCCAGACCGGAGCCACCCCGGACGTCTTCCTCCACTTTTTTCAGATGCTGCACCAGTGCCGTGTTGCTGACCACTTCGGTGGCCACCCGCAAACCCCGGATCAAGGGAATGCCTGCGCCGAGCAGCGCCCCCAGAGTGCGGGAGAATACCGCACTGTCGCGGTAAAGCAAGAGGCGGCCGGCCATCGGCAGCTGCAAAAAAAAGGCATCCTTGCGGCGGCGCCTGTTTTCATCGGCATTCCAGCGGCGCCAGCCATAGGCCAGCAGCAACACCAGGGGCACGCTGAGCCAGCCGTAGGACGCCAGGCCACTGCTCAGCGCCATCAAAAATTCGATGGACGCCGGTTTCACCGAGCCCACATCCTCAAACATCAACGCAAACTGGGGCACGGCGTAGATCAGCAGCAGGACCACCGACAGCACCCCGACGACCAGCAGAATGAGCGGATAGGCCAGTGCCGAACCGATCTGGCGCCGGGTTTCTTCCGCCGCTTCCATCGACGCGGCAAGATCGGGCAACAGTTGATCGAGGATGCCACCCGTTTCGCCGGCCCGGACGATATTGACATAGAGTCGCGAGAACACATCCGGCCGCATTTCCATGGCATCGGCCAGGCTCTTGCCTTCCTTGACGTCACGGCGCAGGGACACGACCAGACGCCGCATGGACTCTTTTTCGGTCAGACCTTCCAGCAACAGCAGCGCCCGGTCGATGGGTACCCGGGCTTCCACCAGCGTGGTCAGGCCATTGGTGAATTCCACCAGATCGGTATTGCGGATAGTGCTGCGGGTGCTTTGCTGATTCTGCCGGGTGGCGGTTTTGAGCTTGATGGGCACCAGCTTGCGCGCCTGCAGGATGGCCACGGCCTCGCGCTCGGACTCGGCGCTGAGCTGGCCCGTGGTGACATTGCCCAGGGCGTCGGAAGCCTGATATTGATAGTAGTGAACACTCATAGGGCGCGGGTTACCCTGACGACTTCTTCCGGCGTGGTCAGGCCCTGGCCGAGTTTTTCCAGCGCGTCTTCGCGCAGGGTTCTCATGCCCTCCCGGATGGCCTGCTGGCGGATCACATTGGCATCCTCGCCACTGGTGATCAGATGCCGGATGGGATCGGACATGGTCAGCAGTTCGTAGAGCCCGACCCGGCCCCGATAGCCGGTGCCGCCGCAGCGCTCACAACCGCTGCCGCGCCTGACGGTGGGCAGATCGGGGCCGCTGATGTCCAGAACCCGGGCTTCGTCGGCACTCATGGGCTGGTCGCTGGCGCAATCACTGCAAACCCTGCGCACCAGGCGCTGGGCCTGAATGGCCAGCAGGCTGGAACTGAGCAGGTAACTCTCCACGCCCATGTCTTGCAGCCGGGTGACCGCACCGGCGGCGTCATTGGTGTGCAGGGTCGAAAACACCAGGTGGCCGGTGAGCGCAGACTCGATGGCGATAGCGGCGGTTTCATGGTCGCGGATTTCCCCGATCATCAGAATGTCCGGGTCCTGGCGCACGATGGAGCGCAGACCGGACGCAAAATCCAGCCCGATATTGGCATTCACCTGAATCTGGGTGATGCCATCGAGCTGGTATTCCACCGGGTCCTCGACGGTGATGATCTTGTGGGTTTCGTTGTGAATTTTTTCGAGGGTGCCATAGAGCGTGGTGGTCTTGCCGCTGCCGGTGGGGCCGGTGATCAGGATCAGGCCATGGGGCTGAGTGATGACCTTGGTGTATTCACGCAGCACCTGGGACGGCATGCCGAGTTCGGACAATTCGATGGACAGGTCGTTGCGGTCGAGAATACGCAGCACGATGGACTCGCCCAGAACCCCCGGCAGCGTGGATACCCGCATGTCGATCTCGCGCTCGCCCAGCCGGTAGTCGATGCGGCCATCCTGCGGCAGTCTTTTTTCACCGATGTCCAGGCGCGCCATCAGCTTCAGGCGCGAGGCCACCGCCGACTGGATTTTGACCGGCAGCCGTTCGATGCGCATCATGATGCCATCGACCCGGCAGCGCACATCGAGACTGTGCTCCGTGGGCTCAAAGTGAATATCGCTGGCATTCAGGTCCAGAGCCCGGGCGAACAGATGATTGACCAGCCGGATGATGGGCGCTTCCGAATCCAGATCGGAAAACTCATCATCACCAAACTCGGTGACGAACATCTCGTCGGAATCGGCGATCTGGGGCGACAGCTCGGCACGCCAGTACTTCATCAGGCGCGCCACTTCCTCCTTGTTGCCCATTCTGAAGGCCAGGTCCTCGCCCATGACGAACCTGATCTTGGCGCGGCTTTCGATGCTCGGCAGACGCCCACACACCAGTTCGCCGCTGATGGCAAAATTCTGGGCCGGCGCCATCCCCTCGGGTTCGAGCAGGTGGCTGAAAACCGGCAGGGTCAGCGTTGCATCAGTCATTCGTGGCGGTTCTCCAGGATTCCCGCCTGCGCGGGCATGACGAAGCCAGCGTCGGGAATGACGGGGGCGTCCACGGGCATGGCCCCACGCATGTTTTTTTCATCCCTTGGCTCCCGGTAGTTTGCTGAAACCCGTGACGGTAATATTGCCGGTATATTCCCGGCGATTGCGGCTGATACTGAATTCGGTGACCAGCAGGCGCGGCCGGGTCTGTTCCAGCAAATTCAAAAACTTGAGGATATTGTCCTGATCGATGGTAAAGGTCATTTGCTGGTTGACCCGCAGCCAGCCGTCGGTATATTCGTAGCGCGGAGCGCTTAGTGAGCGCACACTGACATTGCTGGCCACCCCGGCCTTGCGCAGCTCCTGCTGGACACTGCTGGCAATCAAGGGCGGCGTGCTGCCCTTGAAGACCCAGGCATCCAGCCCCGCGACCCGCTCCCGCATGCTTTCTTCCCGCTCCATCCAGCGCCCGGTTTCTTCTATCAGGTTGCGGTAACGGTCGATCTGGCGCTCCAGCCGGGCAATTTCATTCTGCCCCTCGACGTAGTAGGCCTGCGCCCAGGGCACCAGGCGAAACAGGACCAGCGCCGCGAAAACCAGGGCCGCCAGGATCACCAGTTTTTTTTCATTCGCTTTCATCGCAGTCCTGCCTGGCTGGCTTCGTTGCGTGCCGGATATTTCGCGTCATAGCTCTTGAAATCAATGTTGGCCAGATTCATCCTGATCCCGAAACTGTCGCCCCGGGCCGAACTGTTGCCGCCGGAGACCCGCCCACTCTGGGTGACATCGTAAAATTCTTCGCGCGCGGCCAGTTGCTCCACCAGAAAGGCCGGATCCTGGGCGTAGCCCTGAATATCCACCACGCCCTTGTTGATGGCAAACGAGATCAGCGAACTTTCGATGACGGCATTGAGCGAGAGCAGCAGGGCCGCCACATCCTGGTCAGGATAGGAAAGGAGCTCACCCCATTCATTTTCCATCGCGAACACCGCCTCCTGCCGGCTTCGGGCCTCCGCCGAGTTCTCGACAAAGTTGGCGCTGAGTGCCTCGAGCTGCCGTATTTTCAGCCAGTTGGCCATGAACGGCACGCAGAGCAGCAGCAGCACTGCCAGCGCGGCGGCGCCGAGTATCCGGCGGTTCTTTTGCTGCTCCAGCCGGCGTCCGGCCTGCTCCGAGCCCGCGGGCAGAAAGCTGTAGGGCAGATGACCGCTTACCTTCTGCCGCAGCCCGGTCCAGTCGGATACCTGTGTCAGGGTGCGCGATTCCGGCAGCTGTGAGGCTTCGCTCAGCTCCTGCCATTGCCTGGAAAATTCTTCCTGGGCCAGATCCCGGCGGCTGATGCTGTGCAGGGACCTGATGACACCCCGGTGGCAATGCATCAGGGTGCAGTGGCTGCTGTCATTGTCGCTGACCACCAGGTCGGGAACCTGAGCCTGCGGGTCGATGACGGCCAGGGTTCTTGGCATGATGCCGGCCAGAAACAGGCCCTGCTGCCGGAAGGCATTGAAAAAGCTGTCTGCCGTGGCGGCCGGCAACCACAGGGCCATACCTTCCGGAGCGCTTGCATCGAGCCCCAGCAACAAGTCTCCCACAAAGCCCGGGAGCAGTGAATGTGCCTGAAGTTTCAGCGCCGAGCGAATCATCTTTTCGCTCAGATTGGTCATGGCATAGGCAGTGGCGACAAAGGCCGTGGCCGGCAACAGCAGCAAGACCGGTACTTCGCGATCTTTTTCCGCCAGCATGGCGCCTGCCGCTGCGGCAATGGCTTCTGGCCGGGAAAGGCCTTCCGAGGCCACGATTTCCCTGCTGGCACCGCTCTCGGTATCGATCAGGGTGTCTTCGAAAACCACCAGGCTGTAGTCCGTGCGCCTGATCAAATCTGCCCGGGTTCCGGCACGATACAGATCCAACAGCCGCGCTCCCAGATCCCGGGGAGCAAACGACTCAAGCAGGGGCAAAGGTAGTTTCATTAGGGTCAGGCCAGTGAATCCGGAACAAAGAACCGATTATAAGAGACCGGGAATTATTCGCCCAAGCCCCCTGTACGCTAAAACTGGGACAGCTTACTACGGACAAAGTTTATCTTCCACTTAGCTTTATAGCCTAAGCCGATAATAAATCAAGAAAATAAACTGACAGGCCTGAGACCTGCCTGTACCTGACAGAAACAAAAACGCCCAGCGTGCCTTGATCTGGGCGTTTTTTGATCCGCAATGGACAGGAGCCGGCAGAAGGTCCGGCCATCAACTGGCTTTTCTTTCCTTCTGAACCAGGAAGTCCACCACCTTCAGCACATCCGCCTGGGTGGCCAGGGCGCCCCCGGCAGTGACCCGGTATTTGCCGTTCACGACCATGCTGGGGACCCCCCGCACGCCATAGTCGCGCATTTTGGTGCTGGCCTGCTTGACCTTGGAGCTGATGGCAAAGGACTTCCAGGTCTTGTCGAAGTCATCGCCGTTTACGCCCTGACTGACAAACAGGGCCTTGACCTGGCCCTGGTTCTGCAGGTAGTTGCCGCGCTGGTGAATTTCATTGAAGGCAAGATCGTGGATCTTGTCCAGCACCCCCATGGCTTCAGCCACATAATAAATCTGCGCATGAACTTCCATCATCTGGTTCCACATGCCGGGGCTGCGGACAAAGGTGACATCGGCCGGCAGCTGCTCTGTCCAGCTGTGAAGCAGGGGCTCGAAGGCATAACAGTGAGGGCAGCCGTACCAGAATATTTCGGTCACTTCGATCTTTGCGGGATCACTGGTGCGCACCGGTGTATCCAGGGTTTCATAATGCGTACCATCGACATAGATGGCAGGCTGGGCATTGACAGAGGCCCCGAAGGGCAGGCTGGCCAGGCAAAAAATCACCAGCAGACGCAAGGGCTTAGAGAAGAAGTTCATGGCTTTGCTCCACAGTAACAGTTACAGACGATAGACATCCAGGTTCCGCAAAAAGCGTTCATTGACGAGCTGGCGACCCCTTGAAGCGGGCAGTATGCCATAAAGAACGCAGACCCGTCATCCCTGCGCAGGGGTGAGGGAAGTGTTAACGCAGGCCGGAAACGTAGCTGGCCAGGGCGCTGATTTCCTCGTCGTTGAGGCGTGCGGCCAGTGCGCGCATGACGGCCGCGTTGTCATTTTCACGCTGTTTGGCACGAAAGGCCTTGAGTTGGACTTCCACATAGGCCGGGTCCTGTCCGCTCAGCGCCGGAAAGCCGGCTGCGCTGTTGCCACTGCCGGTGGGGGAATGACAGGCGGCACAGGCCGCCACACCGATGTCGGCAATGCCGCCCCGGTAAATCCGCTGGCCGAGGGCCACCTTGTCTGCTTCCGCGACACCCTGGGGGGCGTCCAGGGACGCAAAATAGG
>JAVVEZ010000060.1:0-21670 GCA_032250895.1 Pseudomonadales bacterium
GGACCAATGTGGGGAAGTCGCAGGCCGATTGGCTTCTACGGCGCAGACTCCTAGGCCTGGATGAAAATAGTAGTTCCAAACGGAGCGTTTTTATCTTAGAATGCCCGCCTTTTTCCGGGACCGGAAGGTGTTTGCCCGGGCGCAACACAGATTGACCGGTTTCAAGGTATCTCAGGGCATTGAACCTGCCGTCATCCCCGTCGAGGGGATCGGACAAGTCGGCAGAATCGCTTCCCGGAGCAGTCCTTCAGGGTTTTTCCCCGGCATATGGGGTTTTTATTATTTGAGCAGGAACAATGAACCATGGTAACAATCAGACTTTCCCGCGGCGGTGCCAAAGCTCGTCCTTTTTATCACCTGACGGTGGCAGACAAGCGCAAGGCGCGTGACGGTGGTTTCATCGAGCGCGTCGGCTTCTTCAATCCCGGTGCCAGGGGCCAGGAAGAGCGTCTGCGTATTGATCTTGCCCGGGTGGAATTCTGGCAGGGCCAGGGTGCCCAGACCAGTGATCGTGTGGCCCGTCTGATCAAGGATGCCTCTGCGGCAGCGCCGCAGGCCTGATCAGCCGACAGGGTGGCATGAAGGCTGAATTACCCCCGGAACTGATTGCACTGGGCCGCATTGGCGCCGCTCATGGCATCAAGGGCTGGCTCAGGATCATTTCCTTCACGAAGCCCCTGGAAAACATCCTTGATTACCGGGTTTTCAAGGTTGCCGATGATGGGGGCCGGGTGCTGGGGGAAATCGAGCTTGACCAGGCCAGGACCCAGGGTAAAGGCCTGGTAGGACATATCAAGGGCTGTGACGATCCGAACCAGGCCCGGGAGTATGTCGGCAGAGAACTGCTGGTTGAGAAGAGCGAATTGCCGGCACTTGACCGTAATGACTTCTACTGGCATCAACTGGAAGGCTTGCGGGTGTTGACGCGAAGCGGTGAAGAACTCGGCAGGGTGGCTTATATGCTGGCAACAGGCGCCAACGACGTCATGGTGGTCAGGACCGGGGACGCAGAGGAACGGCTGATTCCCTGGCTGCCGGGGCAGGTGATCGACGAGGTGGATCTGGCTGCCGGAACCATCAGGGTGGACTGGGAAGCGGATTATTGACGGCCCTTGGAGCCTGTCGGTCTCAGGCTCCTTGACCCAGAATTCGCTTGAACCGTGGAAAAACCCATGTGGATAGGCATAGTGACGCTGTTTCCGGAGATGTTTCGGGCGATCACGGATTTCGGGATCACCGGCAGGGCCTGCCGGGAAGGACTGATAAACCTGGAATACTGGAATCCCAGGAATTTTGCGGGTGATCGCCACCGCACCGTTGATGACCGGCCTTATGGTGGTGGACCGGGCATGCTGATGAAGACCGGCCCGCTTGGGGATGCCATTGTGGCGGCGCGCTCGGGCAGGCCGGGAGCCAGAGTCATCTATTTGTCACCCCAGGGTCGCAGGCTGGATCAGCGGGGTGTGGAAGTGCTGGCAGCCAGCAAGGAGCTGATCCTGTTGTGCGGGCGCTACGAAGGCATCGACGAGCGGGTGCTGGAAGCCCATGTGGATGAAGAATGGTCTATCGGTGATTTCGTCATCAGTGGCGGAGAGCTGGCAGCCATGGTGCTGGTGGATGCGGTAACCCGCTTGCAGCCGGGGGCGCTGGGGCACGAAGATTCAGCCGCCCATGACTCGTTTGCGCAGGGCTTGCTGGATCATCCACATTACACCCGGCCTGAGACCTTTGCCGGGCGCACAGTGCCCGCGATCCTGCTCAGTGGTGATCATGCGGCCATCGCGAAATGGCGCCTGAAACAGAGTCTGGGACGGACCTGGCTGCGGCGTCCGGAACTGCTGGTCAGCGCAGAGCTTGACAGCAGTCGGCGACGCTTGCTGGAAGAGTTTATTGAGGAGCATGAAGAAGGCTCTGCAAAGTGACGGACAGGCACAGACTGAACAAAAATGAATCATGGGTGTAAACGAATTGACAGGTGGAGCAAGACAATGAGCAACAAGAACGCAATTATTCAGAAAATTGAGCAGGCACAGCTGAAGACCGATATTCCGGATTTTGGTCCGGGCGATACCGTCATCGTACAGGTGCGTATCAAGGAAGGTGAGCGTGAGCGTCTGCAGGCCTTCGAAGGCATCGTCATCGGTCGGCGCAACCGGGGCCTGAATTCGGCCTTCACGGTACGCAAGATGTCTCATGGCGTCGGTGTGGAAAGAACCTTTCAGGTCCACAGCCAGCTGATTGAGAGCATCAAACTGCTGCGTCGTGGCGATGTCCGTCAGGCGAAACTCTACTATTTGAGAGACCTGACTGGCCGTGCTGCCCGTATTTCGGAAAAACTCGGCAAAAAAGCCTGATCATTGCCCGTGCAGAGAAATCCGCAGAAGCCTGCAAGGGCTTCCGGATTGCTGCATTGATCAGGACTCCCGAGGCTTGCTAGAATGCGCCGGAATCCCTGTCTCTGCCACAGCCTTGCGAGAGGCTCCAGAGTGCAGGAGCACAAGGGGCCAAGAGCAAGAGGCAAGAGATAGTCAGAACTTCCCGGGACTGCAAGACGGGGGATGGATTTCCGGTCTCCGCTGGTATCTGGTTTACGCTAACGCGAGAGGTCCAACATCATGAATGTAGCCAAATTACTGCCTGCTTTTGTCTTCATTGGCAGCCTGTTCGCCGGTTCCTCTGTTTTTGCCCAGAACCAGAGCGAAGCCGGGCAGATCGCGGCAATCCGGGAAATATTGACCCTCACCCAGCCCAACATGCAGTTGGGAGAAATAAAACCCAGCCCCATCAGCGGCCTTTATGAGGTCAATATTCAGAATGGACAGGTGATTTACGCCAGTTCCGATGCCCGTTACTTCATTCCTGGCGACCTCTATGAAGTTGCCCCCGAAGGTCTGGTGAATCTGGGCGACGAAAAGCGCAATGCCGCACGCGCGGCAAAGATTGCCGCCGTCGACGAAAATGACATGGTGATTTTTGATGCCAAAGGCGAACGCAAGGCGGTATTGACAGTGTTTACCGATGTCGACTGCCCTTATTGCCGTAAGCTCCATGCAGAGGTTCCCCAGCTCAATGACATGGGTATCGCGGTCAGATATCTCGCCTATCCCCGTACCGGTCTGGACACCGAGACCTATGTCAAAATGGTCTCGACCTGGTGTGCAGATGACCGCAGGAGTGTTTTTACCAGCGCCCAGAGAGGCGGCAAGATTGCTTCTGCACAGTGTGACAATCCTGTTGCCAGTCAATACCGCCTGGGCCGCGAAGTCGGTGTCACCGGCACCCCGGCCCTGGTTCTGGAAGATGGCACTATTCTGCCGGGCTATATTCCTGCTGAAACACTGGCCGGCTACATGCTGGGCGCTCACTGAAGTCTTCTTTTCCTGCCAGGCAGCCCAGTGACGGTGGCCTGGGGATGTTCTGCGGGAGTACGATTTGAAAGCGATCAATGTTGGCATCTGTGGCCTTGGTACCGTGGGCTATGGCAGTTTCGGCGTATTACAGCGCAACCGTGTTGAAATCGCCAGGCGTGTGGGCCAGCAGGTTCAGGTGTCCCATATAGCAACCCGAAGTCTCAAAACGGGCCAGGATATTGGCGATGTCAAACTCAGTTCCGATATCTTTGCAGTAGTGAATGATCCGCAGGTTGACATCGTTCTGGAGCTGATGGGTGGTTATGAGCCGGCGCTGGAGCTGATCATGCAGGCCATTGCCAGGGGCAAACATGTGGTCACTGCCAACAAGGCCTTGATTGCCGAGCATGGCAATGACATTTTTGCCGCCGCCAGAGAAAAAAATGTGGTGGTAGCCTACGAGGCATCGGTGGCTGGCGGTATTCCCATCATCAAGGCCATCCGGGAGGGCCTGGCCGGCAACCGCATTCAGTGGCTGGCCGGCATCATCAATGGCACCGGCAATTTCATCCTGACGGAAATGCAGGAGAAAGGCCGCGCCTTTGCCACGGCCCTGCGGGAAGCGCAGGCGCTGGGTTATGCCGAAGCCGATCCCACCTTTGATATAGAAGGTATCGATGCGGCGCACAAACTCACCATCCTGGCATCCATTGCCTTCGGCATCCCGCTGCAGTTTGACAAGGTTTACATAGAGGGGATCAGCGCCATTACCCCTGCCGATATTACCTATGCCGATGAATTGGGCTATCGCATCAAGCACCTTGGGATCAGCAGAAAAACGCGTGCGGGTATTGAACTGAGAGTGCATCCCACCCTGATTTCAGAGAAGCAACTGCTGGCCAGCGTGGCAGGGGTCATGAATGCCGTGATGGTCAATGGTGACGCCGTTGGTTCCACGCTTTATTATGGAGCCGGTGCCGGTGCGATGCCAACCGCATCGGCGGTGGTGGCTGATATCGTGGATGTGGCGCGGATGATTTCCAATCCGGAACTGCGGGTGCCGGCATTGGCATTTCAGGCCGACAGCCTTTCCAGTACGCCGATACTGGATATCGAAGATATCAACTGTGCCTGTTATCTGCGGATTCAGGCCCAGGATAAAGTGGGTGTGCTGGCGGACATTACGCAGATTCTCGGGCGGCACCAGATCAACATCGAAGCCATCATTCAAAAAGATCTGGCCGATGATGCCGTGCCCATCATCATTCTGACCCACGACGTCCGGGAAGCGGTAATGAATGAGGCAATCCGGGCGATTGAGAATCTTGAAGCCGTTGTGGAGAAAGTCGCCAGAATCCGCATGGATACTCTTGGCAGTTGAGAACAGGAAAAACACAGTGAGATACATCAGTACCCGGGGCGGATGTCCTGCGCAGGGCTTTGAAGAGGTGGTGTTGACAGGCTTGGCGCCTGATGGCGGACTTTATATTCCAGAAACTCTGCCGGTGCTCAGTCGTGCCCAGATACTGGCCTGGAAAAATCTGTCCTATACCGAGCTCGCTTTCGAGATCATCCGGCTGTTTGTCGGGGATTCCATACCGGAAGCAGAGTTGAAAAAAATCATTAGCGAGAGCTATGCCACGTTCTCGCATCCGGATATCGCGCCCTTGCAAAGTCTCGGCGAAAACACCTGGCTGCTCGAACTGTATTATGGCCCGACTCTGGCATTCAAGGATTTTGCACTGCAATTGCTGGGCCGCCTGCTGGATTATTTTCTGGCCAGACGCCAGCAGCATGTCGCCATCCTGGGCGCCACGTCCGGTGATACCGGTTCTGCTGCGCTGGAAGGCTGCCGGCATTGCCAGTATGTGGATATGTTCATTCTGCATCCCCACAATCGTGTGTCCGATGTGCAGCGCCGGCAGATGACCAGTGTCAGTGGTGACAATATCCACAATATCGCCGTTCAGGGAAATTTTGATGATTGCCAGCAAATCGTCAAGCAGGCTTTCAATGACCAGAATTTTCTGCCGGCCGGTTATCAGCTGGTGGCCGTGAATTCCATCAACTGGGCGCGCATCATGGCCCAGATCGTCTATTATTTTTATGCGGCACTTGAATTCATCGATGAGGCTCCTGCGGTTTCTTTTTCTGTACCAACCGGTAACTTTGGGGATATCTACGCCGGTTATCTGGCAAAACGCATGGGTCTGCCGGTCCGGCAGTTGATTATCGCCACCAATAAAAATGACATCCTGCACCGTTTTATCAGTAACAATCAGTACTGCAAGACCGGTCTGGAACCCTCGCTGTCACCAAGCATGGACATCATGGTGTCCAGTAATTTTGAACGTTTTCTGTTTGATCTCTTCGGGGGCGATGGGCAGCGCGTAACGGCGTTTGTGAACGCTCTGGGCAGCGAGGCGCTGCATGTCAGTGCCCGGGAATGGGCGCAGGCCCGGGAGGTCTTCGACAGCTACAGCGTGGACGACGAGGCCACCTGTGACACGATACGGGAGGTGTATGCCGAACGTGGCCTGCTGCTCGATCCGCATTCGGCGATTGGCGTGAAGGCGGCACATGAGTGCAATGAGGATCACGCGATCCCGATGATCAGTCTGGCGACGGCCCATCCCGCCAAGTTCACTGCGGCAATAGAGAAGGCGGGCCTGAGTGCACCAGCCCTGCCGGCACATCTTGCCGACCTCTATGAGCGTGAAGAACGCTATGTCGTATTGCCCAACAGCCTGGATGAGGTCAAGGATTTCATCCGCTCGTCCCTGTGATGGCCGCCTGTTCCGACGACAAGCTGATCGATCTTACAGATTATCTGGAGGATCGCTCAGGACCACCTGGAATTCCCGGCTTTCCTGATTGCGCATGGCGACCACATTGACCTTGTCACCGGCCTTGTGCTGTTCAAGAACATTGAGCAGGTCATCCTGGCTTTGCACGGGGACGCCATCCACCGACACGATGATATCGCCCAGCATCAGGGCGCCCTGAGGCGTCTGCTGAACCCCCAGCAGGCCGGCTCGTTCGGCAGGTAAACCCGGCACCACACTCAGGATCGGCAGACCTTTGATGCCGCGCTGCCGGGTCCAGCTGTCGGGAAAATTTTCGATGCCGATGACCGGGCGGACTTCCCGTCCATATGTCACCAGTTGCGGAATGATTTTTTTCACGGTATTGACCGGGATGGCAAAGCCAATCCCGGCACTGGCGCCGCTGGGGCTCAGAATCTGGGTATTCACGCCGATCAGTTGCCCCAGCGAGTTCAACAGGGGGCCGCCCGAATTGCCGGGATTGATGGAGGCGTCAGTCTGAATGACATCCCGGATCTTGCGCTTGCTGAGGGAATTGATTTCGCGGCCCAGGGCGCTGACGACGCCGATGGTCAACGTGGTGTCGAGACCGAAGGGGTTGCCGATGGCGATGACCTTCCGGCCGACCTCGAGCAGTGAAGAGTCACCGAGCGGGAGGGGTTTCAATTGCTCGCCGGGGGCATCGATGCGCAACAGGGCCAGATCCTTGTCCGGTGACAGACCGACTACCTGGGCATCCCAGCTGCTTTGATCCTGCAGGGTGATGGTGATCTTGTTGGCACCCTGAATGACATGAAAGTTGGTGACGATCAGGCCACTTTCATCCCAGATGAAACCGGTGCCACTGCCCTGGGGGATTTCCTGGAGGTTGCGGGAAAAAATATCCCGGCGGCGCACGGCGGTGTTGGTGACATACACCACAGAAGGGCTGGCCTTGCGGAAAATCTCGATATTGTTGGCCTCGTCTTCGGTTCTGAAACTGAGAAAATCGGGTGCGGCTGTCGGAGCGGCGGCGGGGCTGAAAAAGGCCACGGAAGCGGTCAGGGAAGACAGCAGCAACATGACAAGGGAAATTGACTTGGATGATTTCATGATGGGTCCCGAAAAAAAACAAAACAAGGCTTGCGGATTCAATGCGATGCCGAAAATCGTTCATTCCTGCAAGGGCAGGGATGAATGTCCAGCGTTATTTCTTAGTCTGTGTGCCCAGCGAAAAGTTTCACGGTGCCGGGCCGGGCAAAGTCCGCCAAACTGGCATATACTCCGCCATGTTGAACATGTGGGGCTGCCACACCGGGAATCAAGGGGGATGCGTTGCTTAATACCGGGGAAAGGCTGGATCAGGTCATTCTCAAAGCCTGTCGGCAATATCGGGACAAAATTGCGTATACCTGCATGGACGCGCATCTGAGCTATCGGCAGCTCGAGGGGTACAGTGCTCATTTCTGTGCCTACCTGCAACAGCATACGGATTTGCGTCCGGGTGAGCGCATTGCCATTCAGTTGCCCAACCTCCTGCAATATCCCGTGGTTCTGCTGGGGGCCTTGCGGGCGGGCCTGGTGGTGGTCAATACCAATCCGGTCTACAGCCCGCGGGAGCTCGAGCATCAACTCGCTGATTCCGGCGCCCGGGCGCTCGTGGTGCTGGCCAATACGGCGGCCAGCGCGGCGCAGATACTTTCCCGTACCCCGGTAAAATACGTGATCGTGACGGAGCTGGCGGATCTGCATCCTCCGCTGAAGCGACTATTGATCAATTTTGTGGCCAGGTATGTCAAAAAGCTGGTGCCAGCCTTTCGTTTTTCGGAGTCCATCAGTTTCCGCAAGAGTCTGGCTCTGGGCCGCTCGGCACTGAAAAAGCACCCCGACATGCTCGAGCAGCCGGTCGCGCTATCTGCGTCAGATCCTGTTGCCGAGCTGGCGGTCTTGCAGTACACGGGGGGTACCACCGGCGTGGCCAAGGGAGCCATGCTGACCCATGCCAACCTGGTGGCCAACCTGTATCAGGTCAAGAGTCATCTGGCGGAAGAATGTCCTGGGCCAGGCGAGGTCATGGTGGCGCCGCTGCCGCTGTATCACATCTATGCTTTCACGATGAATATCGCCTATACCCTGCATCAGGGGATTCACAATATTCTCATTCCCGACCCGCGCGATATCCCGGCTTTTGTCAAGGCCATCAAGCCGTACCGGATAGCCGGTTTCGTCGGGCTCAATACCCTGTACAATGCGCTGAGCATGAACAGTGAGTTCAGCCGTCTGGATTTCTCCGCGTTGAAAATCAGCAGTTCCGGTGGCATGGCCTTGTCCACCAAGACCTATAGGCGTTGGCTGGATCTGACCGGTTGCCGTATCATCGAAGGTTATGGGCTGACGGAGACATCGCCTCTGGTGGCCTGCAACAGTGAGGCTGCCTTTCAGGAAGGCAGCATCGGCCGACCGGTGCCACAGACGCAAGTCAAAGTGGTGGACGAAGCGGGGCACGAACTGCCGGCAGGCGAAGCCGGTGAGCTGTGCGTGAAAGGTCCCCAGGTCATGGCGGGCTACTGGCAGAATCATCAGGAAACAGAGAAGGTGCTGGATGCCGATGGCTGGCTGCGTACCGGCGATGTGGCAGTCATTCAGCCGGACGGTTTTATCCGTATCGTGGACCGGATCAAGGATGTCATCATCGTTGCCGGTTTCAATGTGTTTCCCAACGAAATCGAGGATCATGTCTGCCGTCATCCCGATGTCAGGGAGGCCGCCGCCATTGGCGTACAACGCGGGGAAAACGGGCAAAAGGTCAAACTCTTCGTGGTGGCTGCCAGTCCGGGCCTGAGCAAGGCCGCCATTCTTGAACATTGCAGGCAGGGGCTTGCCCCCTACAAGATTCCCAGGCTGATCGAGTTCTGTGACACCCTGCCCAAATCCAACGTAGGCAAGGTGCTGCGGCGGGCCTTGCGGGACCCGGAGAAGCATGGCTGAGACAGGAACTGATATCGCCAGGGCGGCCGCGCTGCTGCGGCAGGGCCAACTGGTGGCCATTCCCACGGAAACCGTGTATGGACTGGCAGCGAATGGCCTGGACGAGGAAGCTGTGTTGTCCGTCTTTCGGGTCAAGAACCGGCCGGCCTTCGATCCCCTGATTCTGCATGTGGATACCCTGGCCAAGGTGGAAGCCCTGGTGCTGGACATACCCGCCGCGGCGCGCCGGCTGGCGGCGCGTTTCTGGCCGGGGCCCTTGACCCTGCTGCTGGAAAAATCGGCGCGGGTGCCGGACCTGGTCAGTTCCGGTCTGCCCAGGGTTGCCGTGCGCATTCCTGCCCATCCCCTGACCACGGCCTTGCTGATGCAACTGGATTTTCCACTGGCGGCACCCAGCGCCAACCCCTTCGGCTATGTGTCTCCCACGACAGCCCTGCATGTGCAGGAGCAATTGGGTGAAAAAATCCCCTACATTCTGGATGGCGGCCCCTGCGGAATCGGCGTCGAATCCACCATCATCGGTTTTGAAGAGGGGCAGACCGTGGTCTATCGTCTGGGTGGTACATCGCTGGAAGACATCAAGAGCGTGACCGGCACCCCGCGTTTGTGTTTGAACCAGAGTTCCAACCCGGCGGCACCGGGCATGATCAAGAGTCACTATGCGCCACGCAAGCCTCTGCTGGTGGGCGAGCTGGACGACCTGCTGGCCCGTCATCCGGATAGAAAAATCGGCCTCATCAGCTTTGACAGGGTGTATTCGAACCCGGCCGTGGTGCAGCAATTGCAGCTGTCGGCGGCGGGCAGTCTCGACGAGGCCGCGATGACACTGTTCGGCGCCCTGCGCCAGATGGACAAGGCGGACATCGATCTCATCCTGGCACAGCAGGTACCGGACACCGGACTGGGCCGCGCCATCAATGACCGCTTGCGGCGAGCGGCCGTCAGGCAGGAAGAAGCATGAGTCCCATGACAAAAGCCCCGGATGCCATGGGCCAGGACGACATCGAGGCGTTTGGCTCCGATCTGCACCCGGTGATCAAAAAAATCTATCTGGGCCGGGGCGTGCGTGACGACAGCGAGATTGCTCTCAGACTGGCCGATCTGGAAAAGCCTGCCAGCCTCAGGAATATCGACCAGGCGGTGCAATTGCTGACCCGGGCTCTGCAGGCACAATCGCGGATTCTGATCATTGGTGACTTCGATGCCGACGGTGCGACCAGTACGGCGCTGGCGATGCTGAGCCTGAAAACCATGGGTTTCACACAGGTGGATTTTCTGGTGCCGAACCGCTTTGACTATGGTTATGGTCTGACACCGGAAATTGTGGACGTTGCCAGTACCCTGGAGCCTGATGTGATCATTACCGTGGATAACGGGATATCCAGTCACGAGGGTGTGGAGCGGGCCCATCACCATGGCATTCAAGTACTGGTGACGGACCATCATCTGCCGGGCGAGGACCTGCCGAAGGCGGATTGTATTGTCAACCCCAACCAGGCTGACTGCGCCTTTCCCAGCAAGGCGCTGGCCGGGGTGGGTGTGGTGTTTTATCTGATGAGCGCCTTGCGCGCCAGTCTCAGGCAGCAGGGCTGGTTTGCCCGGCAGCAGCTTGCCGAGCCCAACATGGCGACCTTTCTGGACATTGTGGCCTTGGGCACGGTGGCCGATGTGGTGCCGCTGGATGCCAACAACCGCCGACTGGTCAAACACGGCCTCAACATCATTCGCGGTGGCAGGGGCCGTCCGGGCATTCTGGCCCTGCTGGAAGTTGCCGGAAAATCCCCGCAGAATGTGGTGGCCGGTGACCTCGGCTTTGCCGCCGGTCCGCGCCTGAACGCGGCCGGTCGCCTGGACGACATGAGTCTGGGCATAGCCTGCCTGCTGGCGGATGATGAGGCCACGGCGCGGAGCATTGCGCTGCAGCTGGATGGCCTCAACAAGGATCGCAAATCCATCGAGATGGATATGCAGGCCCAGGCGCTTGCGGTGCTGGACGGCATCAGTCTGGATGCAGGCCACGGCCAACTGGGGATTTGCCTTTACGATGCGCAATGGCATCAGGGCGTCATTGGTATTCTGGCCTCACGCATCAAGGACCGTTTTCACCGGCCGGTCATCATTTTTGCCGATGGCGGTACGGATACGCAGGATGATGGACCCATCAAGGGTTCTGCCCGCTCGATTGCGGGTCTGCATATCCGGGACTTGCTGGACCGAATCGCCACGCGGCACCCGGCATTGCTGCAAAAATTCGGCGGTCATGCGATGGCGGCAGGACTCACCATCCGGCACGCAGACTTTGACGCTTTTTGCCAGGCCTATCAGCAGGCTCTCGCCGATGTGCTTGACAAGACCTTGCTGGAACCGCAGTTGATCACGGATGGCAGTCTGGATGCCTCCTGTTTTTCCATTGAATTTGCGCAATTGCTGCGGGACGCGGGACCCTGGGGCCAGGGCTTTGCCGAACCGCGCTTTCAAGGGGCATTCCGCGTCATCAGCCAACGTCTGTTGGCAGAGAAACACCTGAAACTGGTACTGGCTCTGCCGCAAACCGGGGAGGTCATCGATGCCATTGCCTTCAATGTGTCAGCGCAGGACTGGCAGGCACCCGTATCAGAGGTGGCTCTGGTCTACCGTCTGGAACTGAATGAATTCAGAGGCACGGTTTCACCGCAGTTGCTGATTGAGAAAATCACGGTACTTGAGCCAGGCAAACGCCGGGCATAAAAAAGGCCCTCACCGGGGGGGAGGGCCTTTGACTTGAACCTGCCGGCCTATTTGCCCAGGGTCTTGATGTAGGCGGCGACATCTTCCATGGCCTGGTCATTGGGAAGGGTCATCGCCATCGGCGCCATCTGCATCCCGAAAATATCCTTCGGATTGGTGCCGCGAATACCGCTTTTGAAATTTTGCAACTGCCGGATGATGTACCAGTCGGCCTGACCGGCCAGAGCGGGGGCATTCAGTGCCTGCATGCCTTCACCATTGGGGCCATGACAGGCACCACAGGTTGCATATAGAGTCTTGCCGCGGGCGGCATCTCCGGCGGCCATGGCACCAGAGGACAGTGCAGCCAATACGCTTAGGGCCAATACGGTTTTCAATGTCATTGCCAACTCCTTTCAAGGTTTCAAGGTTTCAAGCATCAAGTATTTGTCGATGATTCGGTGTCAGGTGATACAAGGTTTCAAGGCTGTGCAAAGCGTAATTCGGGCAGGCTTAATCCCAGCTGAACCGTTGCTGGCACTAGTCCTGATACTACTCCGGACACTACTTTTTTCCTGGTACTACTTCTTGCCAATACGCAGCCTCGGTGCTGCCGGATTGCCGTCAGCCCCAGGACCGGCCTCGATGCGGCGGATTATAACAAGCTTGTTCTGTCAAAGTTAGAGCTTACTCAGTAATATATACGTTTTTTTGCAGCGACTTCCGGGAGTCGGGAAAGGGGAAGGATGACGATCAAATCGGATAGATGGATCCGTTATATGGCGGAGCAACATGGCATGCTGGAACCTTTTGAACCCCAACAGATACGAGAGGTGAATGGCAAAAAAGTCATTTCGTACGGTACCTCGAGTTATGGCTATGATGTGCGCTGTGCCAATGAATTCAAGATTTTCACCAATGTGCATACTTCCAATGTGGTGGATCCCAAGAATTTCAATGAGAGCAGTTTTGTCAGCGTGACCGAGGACTGGTGTGTGATTCCGCCGAATTCCTTTGCGCTGGCGCGTACCGTGGAGTATTTCCGCATCCCCTCCAATGTGCTGACGGTGTGCCTGGGCAAGTCCACCTATGCGCGTTGTGGCATCATCGTGAACGTGACGCCCCTGGAACCGGAGTGGGAGGGACATGTCACCCTGGAGTTTTCCAATACCACGCCACTGCCGGCAAAAATCTACGCCCATGAGGGTGTCGCCCAGATGCTGTTTTATGAGTCGGATGAGCAGTGCGAAGTCACCTACAAGGACAGAAACGGCAAGTATATGAAGCAGACCGGCGTGACGCCGCCGAAACCCTGAATCCCATGTTGAAAGCGACGGACTTGTATTGCGAACGGGATGACCGGGTATTGTTTCAGAATCTGGACCTGGAACTTTCTGCCGGGCAGGTCTTGCAGATTCAGGGTTCCAACGGCAGTGGCAAAAGTACTCTGCTGCGGGTTCTTTGTGGTCTCAATACGGATTACCGGGGCACTATCTGCTGGCAGGGAACACCGGTCGATCAGGTCCGGGCTGATTATTGCCGGGGTATTTTTTACCTGGGACATGCTGCCGCCATCAAGAAAATCCTGAGCCCCGTGGAAAACCTGCGCTGGTTCTGTGCCATGCAGGGCACGGTGGACGAGAAGGCGATCAAGGCGGCCCTGAGCGAATCCGGCCTCCGGGGCTATGATGATATTCCCTGTTTCATGCTGTCTGCCGGGCAGCAGCGCCGCGTCAGCCTGGCACGTCTGCATCTGAGCTCGGCTCGCCTGTGGCTCCTCGACGAACCCTTTACGGCTCTGGATCACCGGGGCGTCGGCGAGCTTGAATCTTTTCTGACGGCGCATGTCCAATCAGGTGGGGCCGTGATTCTGACCACCCACCACCCCTTGCAGATGGCTTGTGAGGTGAGGGTCGTCAATCTGGATGACCTGGCGCTGCCGTTGGAGACTGAACGCGATGTATGATGCTGAGCAGCAGGCAGGTCTGGGCAGTGTGATGGGGGCGACCTTGCGGCGGGAGCTGCTGATCGCCATGCGCAGTCCTGCGGCGATGCTGAATCCGCTGGTGTTTTTTGTCATCGCGGTGACCTTGTTTCCTCTGGGTGCCGGCGGTGACAGTGAATTTCTCAGTGCCATTGCTGCCGGGGTGATCTGGGTGACGGCGCTGCTGGCGGTGATGCTGTCCATGGACAGCTTGTTTCGCTCTGATTATGAAGACGGGTCCCTGGAACAATTGCTGATCGGTTCGCAGCCGCTGTATTTTCTGCTGCTGACCCGGGTATTCAGCCACTGGCTGGTCTCCAGCCTGCCGCTGGTGCTGTTGACGCCGGTGTTGGCAAGCATGCTGGCACTGCCGCAGGAGGGCATGGTGATATTGGTCTTGAGTTTGTTGTTGGGTACCCCCACCTTGAGCCTGATCGGAGCGATCGGTATGGCCCTGACGGTGGGATTATCCCGAAGTGGTCTGCTGCTGGCTGTGTTAGTATTGCCTCTCTTCATTCCGGTGCTGGTGTTTGGCACCGGCGCAGTGCAGTCAGCTCTGAACGGACTGCCGGTTTCGGGCCTGCTGGCATTGCTGGGAGCCATACTGGCGCTGGCGCTGGCGCTGGCGCCGCTGGCCATCGCAGCGGCCTTGCGAATCAGCGTCAATTGAACAAATATTGGTTGGGCACGCATCATGTGGCAATGGTTGTATAGACTGGGTTCGCCCAGGTGGTTTTATGAGATGACGGGGCGGTTTCTGCCCTGGCTGGCTGGCGTTACCGCCGTGTTGCTGGTGACGGGGCTGGTATGGGGGCTGCTGCTGGCACCGCCGGATTACCAGATGGGGGACAATTACCGCATCATCTACATCCATGTACCCACGGTGGTGCTGGCCATGAATTCCTATCTGCTGATGGCGGTGTTGAGCGCGGCGGTACTGATCTGGAAGATCAAGATGGCCGACATCGTCGCCAAGGCCTGTGCCCCCATCGGCGCCACACTGACGGCAGTGGGCCTCGCCACCGGCTCGATCTGGGGCATCCCCACCTGGGGTACCTGGTGGATCTGGGATGCGCGGCTGACATCGACGCTGATCCTGTTCTTTCTGTACATCGGTATCATTGCGCTGCGTTCCGCCTACGACTCGGTGGATTCCGCCGCCAGAGCCAGCGCGGTACTGGTGCTGGTGGGTGTGGTGAACATTCCCATCATTGTCTATTCGGTGGAATGGTGGAACACGCTGCATCAACCGGCCAGTGAGTTGTCCTTGCGCAATACCGCCGCCAACCCGCCGGAAATCTGGATCCCGGCCTTCATCATGGGCTTCGCCGTGTTCGGGGTTTTCCTGCTGGCGCTGATTCTGCGCAGCCGCAATGAAATCCTGGTGCGGGAACGGCGTGCGCAATGGGTGCTCGATCTCATCAGGCGCGATCACGGCGAGCAGGAGCCTGCCAATGGCGGCTTGCATGTCAGCGGAGGCAAAGCCTGATGCCGGAATTGCAGTTTTCCAGTCTGGGTGATTTTTTGGAGATGGGTGGCTATGCCCTGTATGTCTGGTCCGCCTATAGCATCTTTGCGGTCTTTGTGGCGGTGAACCTGATCCAGCCTTATCGGGCCCGGCGTAAATTCATGAAACAGCAGCGCGCCCGTCTCGAACGTGAGGAACAACGCTGATGCTGGCACATCGAAAGCAACGCCTGCTGATCGTGGGCTTTATCATTTGTGGCTCTGCCCTGGCCGTGGGCCTGATGCTGTTTGCGCTGAACAAGGGCATCAACGTTTTCTTCACGCCGACCGAGATATCCGAGGGCCTGGTCCCTGCGGGCCAGAACATTCGCATTGGTGGCATGGTAAAACCCGGCAGCCTGAAAAAAGCCGGTCTGGAAGGCACCCGCATAGAATTTATCGCCACCGACTTCAACAAAGAGATTCCGGTTACCTTTACCGGGGTCTTGCCGGATTTGTTCCGGGAAGGTCAGGGGGTGGTGGCGGATGGCTACATGGACGCGCAGGGCATGTTTCAGGCCGCCCAGATCCTGGCCAAGCATGATGAAAACTATATGTCCGCCGAGGTAAAGGCGGCACTGGTAGCCGCCGAGAAAAAGCAAGCAGGAGTTTCCGATGGTCCCTGAGCTGGGTAATTTTGCATTGATACTGGCGCTGTGTCTGGCCTTGTTGCTGAGTACACTTCCAATGGCAGGCGCTTACACCGGCAACACACTCTGGATGTCGCTGTCGCGCTCGCTGAGTGCCGGCATGTGGGTGTTCATGGTGCTGAGCTTTGGCTGCCTCGCCTATGCCTTTCTGCATGATGATTTCACCGTGGCCTATGTGGCGAGGAATTCCAATTCCTTCCTGCCGTCCTACTACAAGTTCACTGCCGTGTGGGGCGGGCATGAGGGTTCCCTGCTGTTGTGGGTATTGATTCTGGCCACCTGGACCTATGCCGTCAGCCTCTTCAGCCGCAATCTGCCGCTGGATATCCTGGCCCGGGTGCTGGGCGTCATGGGCATCGTGAGTGTGGGTTTTCTGCTGTTCATGCTGCTGACCTCCAATCCCTTCGATCGTCTGTTGTTGTCGCCACCACAGGACGGCAGTGATCTGAATCCCTTGCTGCAGGACTTTGGCCTGATCGTGCACCCGCCCTTCCTCTATATGGGCTATGTGGGCTTTTCGGTGGCCTTTGCCTTTGCGATTGCCGCGCTGCTCACCGGCCGTCTCGACGCCGCCTGGGCACGCTGGACCCGGCCCTGGACCAATGCGGCCTGGGCCTTCCTGACCATTGGTATCGCACTGGGCAGCTGGTGGGCCTATTATGAATTGGGCTGGGGCGGCTGGTGGTTCTGGGACCCCACCGAAAACGTGGCCTTCATGCCCTGGCTGGTGGGGACGGCGCTGATTCATTCCCTGGCCGTGACGGAAAAACGCGGAATTTTCAAAAGCTGGACCGTGTTATTGGCCATTGCCGCGTTCTCGCTGAGTCTGCTGGGAGCCTTCATCGTCCGTTCCGGGGTTCTGACCTCGGTCCACGCCTTTGCCGTCGACCCGAAAAGAGGGACGGTGCTGTTGATTCTTCTGCTCACCGTGATTGGCTCCTCGCTGTTCCTGTATGCGCTGCGGGCACCGACAGTGAAGGGCAGTGCCAGTTATACGTCCACGTCCCGGGAGGTTTTTCTGCTGATCAACAATATCATTCTGGTGGTGACGACCGCCGCCGTGCTGCTGGGCACGCTGTTTCCGCTGATCCATGAGGCCATTTACGGAGAAGCCAACCGGGTGTCTGTGGGCCCTCCCTATTTCAATACCCTTTTCATCCCCCTGATGGCCTTGCTGGCGGTGTTTCTGGGTATGGCCACGTTTTCACGCTGGAAAAAAACGTCCGTGGCCTATTTGAAACAACAATTGTGGAAAATTGCCGTGGCGAGCATCGCGCTGGGAATTGTCCTGCCCCTGCTGCTGACCTCGGACGTGAATATTTCTGCAATGGTGGCATTGTTGCTGGCCTTCTGGATCGTATTTGGCATCGTTCGTGATGTGCTGGCCAAAACGGCCAACAAGAACAGTTTTTTCAAGGGTCTGAAGAGCCTGGGTCTGAGTTACAGCGGTATGCAGATTGCCCATCTGGGCATGGCGGTGATCATTCTCGGGGTCAGCCTGACCAGCCAGTACAGTGTCGAGAAAGATGTGTTGATGGCCCCCGGAGACAGTTTGACCATCGGTCGCTACGAATTTGTTTTTGAAGGTTCAGTCAAGGAGCCCGGCCCGAATTACGAGGCCGATGTGGGTACCCTGAGAGTCCTGAAGAATGGTGCACAATACCTGACCATGCATCCGGAAAAACGCCGCTATTATGCGCGTGGTGATTTTCAGACCGAAGCGGATATCAACGTCGGCCTGTTCCGTGATCTGTTTACCGCGCTGGGGGATCCACGGGAAGCCGGTGCCTGGGTGGTGCGCATTCATGTCAAACCCTTTGTGTTCTGGATATGGATGGGCGCTTTCCTGATGGCCATGGGGGGTGTCGTCGCGATTACCGACAGGCGTTATCGCAAGCGCAAAGAGCTTGCTGCGGGTGTCCGTAGCGAGGCGGGCGCTTCCGCTACCCTGGTTACGGAGGCCTGACATGAACAAGCGCGTCAAACTTTTCATCCCGGTCGCTTTTTTCCTGGCTATGCTGGGCCTGCTGTTCTTTGGTTTGGGCCGTGATCCCAATCAGGTGCCGTCAGCGCTGATCAACCGGCCTTTGCCGGAATTTTCGCTGCCCTCTCTGGATGTCGAGGCCCCGCAGATTACCAAGGCGGATTTGATGGGTGGTATTTTCATCGTGAATGTCTGGGCGACCTGGTGCCCGCCCTGTCATATCGAACATCCCTATCTTCTGGAAATCAGCAAGCGGGAGAAGGACATCAGCTTTGTAGGGGTCAACTACAAGGATTCGGTCAAGGAAGCCAGGCAGTTTCTGGCAGAAAAGGGTGATCCTTTCAAATTGAACATCGTGGATAGCGATGGCCGTTTCGGCATCGATCTGGGTGTGGCAGGCGCGCCCGAAACCTTTGTGGTCGATGCCAATGGCACCATTCGCTATCGTCATGTGGGGGTGATCGATAACAGGATATGGGCAGAAACCTTTGCCCCACTGATTGCGAAAATAAAATAGATGACAAAATTTTTCCTGTTGTTCGTGCTGACATGCAGCCTGCCGGGCCAGGCCTGGGCCGCCATTGAAGTCCACGAATTTGACAGCCCCGAGCAAGAGGCGCGCTTCAGGCATCTGATCGATGAAATGCGCTGCCCCATGTGCCTCAATGCCAACCTCTCCGGCTCGGATGCGCCCATTGCCGCCGATCTGCGGCATGAAATTGCCGATCAGATTGCAGAAGGGCGCAGCGATGAGGAAATCATTGCCTTCATGACCAGCCGTTATGGCGACTTCATTCTGTACCGGCCGCCGCTCAACAGTGCTACGTTCTTTCTGTGGTTTGGCCCGGCGCTGTTGCTGTTGGCGGGTTTTTTTGTCGTGCGCCGCATGCTGAGGCAGAGCAGGGCGGCGACCACCGAAAGCGCCTTGAGTGCTGACGAGAGCAACAAGCTGCACGCCATCCTCGATTCCGACTCTGATACGAAAAAATAAGGTTTTATGACATCTCTGTGGTTTTTTATTGCTCTGCTGCTGGTTCTCGCCCTGGTGTTCGTGGTGGTGCCGGTGTTGCGCTTCCGTGGACAGTCAAAGCCTGAGCAGCACAATATCCGCAAGGAAAAAAATATTGAGGTGTTCAATCAGAGCCTGCTGGAACTGCAAGGGGACCTGGCACAGCAACTGATTGATCAGGAGCAGTTTGAAAAACTGAAAGTGGAACTGCAGCGTGGTTTCCTCAGCGACATGGAAGAGAGCGCAAAGGTCAATAAAAGGACACAGGCCGCCGCAGTGAACAGATGGCTGCCATTGCTGCTTGCCCTGCTGGTGCCGGTACTCAGTATCGGGCTGTATCTGAATATCGGTTCGAACCGTGATCTGGTGCTGCCGGCACTGATGGCACAGATTTCCTCTGCCGAAGACGCAGAGCAACAGCAGCAGGCACTGGATGACCTGGCTGATGTCTTGCAGGCACGTTTTGAACACAAACCAGGGGATGTGCAGGGTGCCTACATGCTGGGCACCCTCTATATTGAACTGCAACGCTATGACGAGGCCGCAGGGGTTTTCACGAAACTGCTCGATCATGTCGAGGCTGCGGCCGACAAAGCCACCATTCTGGGCCAACTGGCTCAGGCGCAGTATCTGGCGGCTGACCAGGAAATGACGGAAGCAGTCAGGTCAACGGTGGCCCGGGCGCTGGTGCTGAATCCCAATGAATCCGCTACCTTGAGCCTGTTGGCGATAGATGCCTTCATCAAACAGAATTTTGACGAGGCACTGGGCTATTGGCGGCGCCAGTTGGCACAGACCGAAGCGGGCAGTGCCGAGGCCGGTGTGCTGCGCGACCGGATTGCCAGGGTGGCGGCTTTGTTGCCCCAGGGGCAGGGGGAAAGCACGGAAGCCAACACTGGCGGGCTTGAGGCCATCAGTCTGAATGTCCGGGTTGACGTGGACCCGGCCATCAAAGACCAGGTCAGCCAGGATATGCGGGTGTTTGTCTATGCACGCAGCACCGCGATGCCCCAGCCGCTGGCAGCCGCAACCTATACCGTTGCCGACCTGCCGCTGGAGCTGAGTCTGGATGATTCCATGGCGATGCTGCCAGGATTGAATCTGTCTTCGGCCGACACGGTGCTGGTAGGGGCCAGAATTTCCAGATCCGGGCAGGCCATTGCCCAGTCCGGGGACTATCAGGCGATCACGGAACCGTTTGCGGTGCGGGAACAGAGTGATACGATCACTCTCACCATCAAGGATCTCGTTCCTTAAGCTCCCGTCGCCCCGTCAGTCTTCGTCACCCCGCATGCTGTTCATAACATGTCATTCATAACATGTTATTCATAAGGAGTTCAGCGCCGTGAGCGCTTCCAGATTTTCGGCTTTGGGTTCAGCCCTTTCCAATCGCAACTATGCCATTTACATCAGTTGCAACAGCGTCTCCCTGATTGGTTTCTGGATGCAAAGACTGGCCGTGAGCTGGCTCACCTGGGAAATCTCCCATTCGGAATTCTGGGTAGGGGCGGTGGCCTTCGCCGAAATTGCGCCGCTGATCGTCGTGGGTCCGCTATTCGGTGTCTGGGCCGATCGCTTCGACCGCAAGGGCATGGCGGTGGTCATCCAGGTTCTGATGATGGCGCAGGCCTTTGTGTTGTTTTATCTGGCCGTGACGGGACGGCTCACGATAGCCCTGCTGTTCAGCCTGGCCCTGATCGAAGGTGTGGTACAGGCCGCCTATCAACCCATCCGTCTGGCACTGGTGCCCAATCTGGTGCCCAAAAAAGATCTGGTGGCGGCCTCTGCCTTTACCGCTGTGATGTTCAATGTCGCCCGCTTTCTGGGACCGGCCATTGCCGGGGTGATCATGAGCCTGTATGGCGCGGCCTTTGCCGTGCTGGTCAATGGCATCACCTATGGTCTGATCGTCATCGCCTGGTTTTTCATCAGGCTGCCTGACATGGCACCCGCAACAGGCCGGCAGCAATCCTTTTTCACGGACATCAAGGCGGGCTTCCGCTATGTGCTGGATATTCCGGCATTGTTCTACATGTTCGTGCTGCTGACCTTTATCGGTCTGTTTGCCCGGCCCCTGACCTTCATGCTTTCGGCCTTTGTCGGGGCGGTTTATGAGCGAGGTCCGGAAACCCTGGCGCTGTTCACGTCCGCCATGGGCATCGGCGCGGTGCTGGCGGGGCTCAAACTCTCCATGGATGGGCAGACCCGGGGGCTGGTGCGGGCCATCCTGCTGAGCACCCTGGGCAGCATCATCGCCACGATCTGGTTTGCCGGCACCGACCGGCTCTGGCTGGCCACAGGGCTGATCTTTTTCCTGGGCTATGCCATCACCATTGCCAGTGTCGCCAGCCAGACCCTGGTGCAGAACAGCATCGATGACCGCATGCGCGGGCGGGTGCTGAGCCTGTGGGTGGCCGGTACCCGGGGCGCGCCCGCGATCGGCGTGCTGATCATCGGCTGGTTCGCCAGCCGTTTCGGCCTGATGTGGCCCAATGTCGTGGCCGCCCTGTTGTGTCTGATGGTTCTGGTGCTGATGAACCGGCGCCGCCGGGTGATGCGCGGGTTTTTTGAGAGTGATGCGCAGTAAATGGAGCAGCGCCCTCGAGGCTGAAGTCGACCCTCGATCTCGAATCTGAGTCCTGCCGTTGCAGACCTCCTTGTTTTTCGCTTGTCGCGATGAGGCCATTGT
>JAVVEZ010000061.1:0-21363 GCA_032250895.1 Pseudomonadales bacterium
AGTCGCTCCCGATGTCGGGATCCCCCGCGGCATCCGGCGCATAGTCGCCGATCAAGACATCGATGCCGCACTCCATGAGCAGGCGTATCAACAGGTATCAAGCCACGTCTTCTTTGCGCCTGTCCGCAAGCCATGCAAAGAGCCTGGCAATTTTGCTGGTCCCATTGCTGTTGGCCAGCGCTGGCTCCCGGAGCATCGCCGCCGGCTATCCGGCGCTGGATCAGGCACAGCTTGACTGGATCGGACAGCAGATATTCAGTAATGAATGCGCCCGCCAGTTGCCCTGTCTCACGAGCTGGAACCCGGGAGAAGACTTCCCTTCTCTGGGTATCGGGCATTTTATCTGGTATCGCGAGGATCAGCAGGAAGCCTTCGCCGAAAGTTTTCCGGCCCTGCTGCAGTTTCTGCAAGCCCACGGCATCGAGTTGCCGACCTGGATAGTCGAAGCCGGGTATCACGCACCCTGGCCGAACCGGGAAGCCTTTCTGACTGCTGTCGACCAGCCCGAACTGCTGGAACTCAACAGTCTGCTGGCCACCACCATGGATCTGCAAATCGCTTTCATCGTGCAGCGTTTTCAACTGGCGGCAACGGCAATGAGCAGCGGGCTTGACGAACCGGCACGTGCGCAGATGGCGGCCCGTCTGACAGAGCTGGCCAATGCTTCCCCGCCCCATGGCATGTATGCCTTGATTGATTATGTCAATTTCAAGGGCACAGGAATTTTATCGGCAGAGCGCTACCGGGACCAGGGCTGGGGACTGCTTCAGGTATTGGCGGGAATGTCTTCCGAAAGCGATGACATCCTTGCCGAATTCGTCAAATCGGCAAGTACTGTTCTGGAAAGAAGAGTAGCCAATTCGCCACCACAAAGAAATGAAAAAAAATGGCTTGATGGCTGGAAAAAAAGGCTACAGACTTATCTTCGATAGAATACAAAACAAAAGGTTTTTTATGAATTATGAACGTTCCAATATAAAAAAAATGACCGGTTATACACCGGGAGAGCAGCCGGATTCGGCCGCCATCATAAAGCTGAATACCAACGAAAACCCCTTTCCTGCCAGTCCTGCTGTAGCGGCAGCCCTGGCCACCATCCGGGTTGACAGCCTGCGCCGCTATCCGCCACCTACGGCGCTGCCGCTCAGAACGGCGCTTGCCGCCTGCCATCGGGTGCATGCCGACAACATCATTGTCACCAATGGCGGCGATGAACTTCTGCGCCTGGCAATCAGCACCTTTGTTGAAACCTCCGACGCCATTGCAATTGCCAACCCCAGCTACTCCCTCTACGAAGTGCTGGCCCAGGCCCACGGTTGCGGAATGATCAAACTGGAACTCCGGGACGACTGGTCGCTGCCCACTGATTTCGGACAGCAGCTCAATGCCAGCGGCGCCACGATGTGTCTGCTGGTAAACCCCCATGCACCCTCCGGACAGCTCACCGACAGCGACGAGCTGCGCCAGCTTGCGGCTGACTTCAAGGGGGTTCTGGTGATCGACGAGGCCTATGTGGACTTTGTCGATCCCGAACAAGGCCACGACTGCCTGCCCCTGATCCGGGAGTTCGACAATGTGCTGATCCTGCGCACCTTCAGCAAGGGCTATTCGCTGGCTGGCCTGCGGATGGCTTATGGTCTGGCTGCCGGTTCCCTGATCGCTCCCATGCAACACAAGACCAAGGACAGTTACAATACCGACTTCATCGCCCAGACCCTGGCCCGGGCCGCCATCGAAAGCCGTGCTTACGCGGCAGAAACCTGGGCTTATGTCCGTAGGGAAAGGACCATCATGGCAGACAGTCTGCAAAAGATGGGCTTTCACAGCCACCCCAGCCAGAGCAATTTTCTGCTGGTTGGCGTACCCTCGCTGTTTACTGCGGAGAGTCTCTACGAAGCCTTGAAGCAGAGGGGCATTCTGATTCGCTATTTCAACCAGCCCCGCCTCCGGGACAAGCTGCGCATCAGTCTGGGCACCCAGACCGAAAATGCCCGTCTGATCGACGCCCTCAGAGATATCACCGGCGCCGGCCAGGGCTTGAGGATCTGAATCCATGCTGAAATCCCCACGACGAAAACTCAGCAAGAAAAACCGCAATATCCTGTCCGGTTTACTGGTGGCGCTGGCCTCGGTCTATACCGTGGCCGCCTACCTGGATCTGACGCGGGAAGAACTGTTCGGTTTTTTGTTGCAGACACTGTTGTTCGTGGTTGGGACCATAGTGCTGGCCGTATTGACCGTGCTGCTGTTCAAGGGCCTGGCAAAGATCAGGCAGCTTGTCAAAAAGAAAAATCACAGCTGACCCGGATTTTCATTCACTCGTCATTCCCTCCGAGCTCACATCCCGGTACCCGAACCTACGACCTCAGCTTTGTCGCCTGTTCCCCCAAAGCGGTACACCAGGGCATCTTCATTGCCGTCGATGGTCGGATAATAATCCCTGCGCCTTGCAATCTGGATAAAGCCCGCGCCTTCATAGAGCCTGATGGCCCGGCGGTTGGCACTTCTCACTTCCAGGAACACGGTCTCGACCTGGGCCTGTTGCATGTCCTGCAGCAGGTTTTGCAAGAGTGCCCGACCATGGCCCCGGCCCTGCTGTTCCAGAGCGATACCAAAATTCAGCACGCTGGCTTCATCCAGTACCCGGGAAACCAGAGCATAGCCAATCACCCTGCCCGCCAGGCAGCAAACCCTGCAGTCGTAACCGGCATTCAGACAGTCGAGGAATTTTCTGGCGTTCCAGGGGAAGGGGCCAAGCCCGGATTCAATTTTGCAGACAGCCTCGACATCTCCTGTCTGCATGGGTCTGAAAACGCAGGCTGGACTCGAAGCGGGAGCTGTCATCGACGCAATGACAAGGCTTGCAGATCCCGCCAAACGGTCTTTTTCAGAGCGGGCACACTGATGATTTCATGCAGACTGCGGGTGACTACAAGACGCCAGCCCGGTTGTTCACTGTCGGCACCGGATTCCGGCACCACGAAGCGCTCCGCCATTTCACCCATCAGCAACAAGGTGGCAAAGGCTTGCTCGCTCATCTTTTGCTCCAGGTAAGCCAGCAGGGCCGCCTTGGCCGCCAGCGCATTTTTTTCCAGGTGCTGCCCTTCACCGAAAGGCCAGCGAAAAGGCAGTTCCCCGAAATCCATGGCCTGGCAATCAAACTGCCGGCTTTTGAGTATGTTTATCAATAAACGCTGGTGAGCGGGTGGCAGCTGCGGGCGCCCCATGTAGGGAAGCTGGTTCAGTATGCAAAGACTGGCATTGACCCGGATAAACCCCAATTGAAACCTGATTTCTTCGGTGGACCCCGCCGGTTTGTCGTCGGGGCCGATGAGCCCTGCGCGCTCATCAGAGGAACTCGACATTGCCGCTTGTGTCCGCCCCTGCCGGGCAGTAACAGCAGGAAGCGGGGCGGCCCCCTTTTCCCCTGTTTCTATTACCTCTTCTATTTCTTCCTTTGGCGGCAGGGCTTCCGGCCAGTCGCATTGTTTTGAGGCTCTGGCGGCAGGCAGCACAAAGCGTGGGTAATAGGCCGTGATGCCCATGGTCCGCAGATAGTCCTGTCGCTGTCTTTCGTTCAGTGTCATGTCAGGGAAGCTCTTGATGAGCCCGGATTTTACGCCACCCTCCGGGTAATGCAAAGACATGGATCCCACCAGCAGCGGCGGGGTGGTCCGGCGAGGAGCGCGAGCGAGCGGAGCCACCACGGCGCTGCCTTTCGAAAACCTGACGTCAACCAGAATCAAGCTGCGGCGTTATCGGAAAGTAATTGGATTGCGAAGGCCGTTCAAGAAAACTTTTTCAATCAACAGGAGTCAAGCATGAAATATAAAATATCAGGCCTGTTAGCCGCTGTCGCCATTATTGGCGCCTTTCTGACATCTTCAAGCTTTGCGCAATCCAGCGACAGATCCGGTTTCGAGCGTACTCGTGAACGCTCCGTCCCCGCTGATCTGCACCGACCCGCCATCAGTCGCGCAGGTCACCGCGGAAACCCGGAAAGACTGGTCACCCGCTTCGATAGTGACAACGACGGGCAGCTCAGTTTCGATGAATTCCTCGACAGCAGGATTGCTCTTATTGATCAAAATTTTGACCGTCTGGACAGAAATGACGACGGCCTGGTGGATGCCGGTGAAAGCTCACGGCCGGATCACCATGGAGCCGCGATTGACCGGGCTGAAGTCAGAACCTGTGTGCGGGAAATTCTTGCGGCCTACGATGCCGATCATGCCCTGGATGAGCGCTTTGACTACGTCGATCTCGATGGCGATGGCTATATTGACCTGGCGGAACTCAGTGCCGCTCTGGAAGCCAGGGCACATGTGCTGTTTGCACGGCTCGACACCGACGGGGATGATTTTATCAGCCTGGCCGAACTGGAAGCCGCGCTGCAACAGCAGATCAATCTGCGCCGGGTGGTCAGGGCCTGCATAGACCAGGTCTCCGATCCTGTTGAACCCGATACTGATCTCTGATTTTCCCTCTCAACCTGTATTCCCGCAGCCCACGCAGGAATACGGACTTGACAGGCCGGAGTCCCTCTCCGGCCTTTTTTTGCTGTCTTCCCGGGTTTCCACACGACAGGCTTGTCATATTTCCGGCCATTGCCGGGTCTTGATCTGTTCCAAGGCCCATGGCCGCAAGCCATAACAGTTGCATCCCGTCGAAGATGCTACTTATACTGTCCAGCGTCCAGCGTATTTTGCTCACCAGAATAACAACAATTGAAGGAAAGCCACCATGCCCATGAAGACTCCCTTGCGACACCTTGTACTTGCGTTTGCACTGCCGGCTCTGATGACAGCCGGCATCAGAGCTGCCGAACCCACTGACATCAATGCCCTGATAGCCAGGGGTGACGCCCTGTTCCATCAGCCGGCTTCGTGCTGGGTCTGTCATGGCGAAAAAGCCGAGGGCCGGGTGGGTCCCTCCCTGCAATTCGGCCCGACCCCTTTCGACATTCGCTATCAGTTCAGCGCCAACCCCCAGATGGCCCCCCTGCGGGAAGTGCTCAATCCGACGTCCGAAGACTTCATTGCCCTGTCGGTATTTTTGCGCAACATGAATGGCATTGCCACCACGGCAGAGGATCTCGAAAATCTCACCCTGACACTCAACAGTGTGCAGGACTTTGATGCCGTACCCGACTATTTCATGACCGAGCGGGACCAGGCGGTGGCAGAAATCGAATCCTTTGATACCGTCCTGGAAAGCTGGCAGCGCCGCTCCAAGGAAGGCAATATCCGCCATGATTATCAGGTGCGCGCCGTTGCCGAATTCGATGCCGGCCCCGCCAAATTCACCCCGCAGTCCGGCAAGACCTATTTCTATGAAAATGTCGGCACCGCGGGCGGTTTCCGGCCTGGCGCGGCACCGCCTCCGGAATCACCGCAAGTGGTCGTTGGCGACGCCGAGACCAAGGAAGTCATCGCCTCCTACATGATTCCCAAGGAACTGCGCGGCGGTGTGCACACCACCGTCATGTCGCCGGATGGCAAGTTCCTCTACATCATCGGCGCCCGGCCCTTCTCCACCGCCAAGGAAGTCTTTTCACTGACCACGCCACAATCCCTGCTGAAGGTCGATGCGCTGACCCTGCAGCCGGTCAAACAGCTGATGATCGGCTCCCGTCTGCATCACGCGCAGATCTTCCAGGACCGCTACATCCTGATGGACAGCTTTGTCCGGGACCAGAACGGCATCGACATCATGCTGTTCGATCCGCAGACCGACACCATGGTCGGCGGCGTGCGCAGCGAGGAACTGGGCGGTTCACCCTATACCGCCTGGACCGATGACCGCTACATCTATGTGCTGATGGAACCACTGGGCTACGGCACCACACTGGGCGACAAGACCTGGTCGGGCTTTCTGGCTGCCGGACAGTTCAGTCGCGGCCAACTGACCACCATCCGCCCCTTCTGGATCGCCAAGATCGACCCACAGTCCTGGGAAGTGGTGAAGGAATATCCCTATCCCGGTTACCGCGCCGACTGGATTGCCTTCGACGCCGCCAAGGAAAACATGTATGTGACGGCCGGCGCCTCTGCCAATGTCAGCAAGATCAATATTGAAACCGGCAAGATCGTCTGGACCACGCCTACCGGCTCCGGGCCTTACGGCGTCAACCTCAACACCGATGAAAGCGAGATCTGGGTCGCGGACAAGGGTGAAACCACCGGCATGTTCGGCCGCACCGTGTCGGTCATCGACAGCGCCACCGGCCGCCAGTTGCAGACTCTGTTCTCCGGCTACCAGGTGGATCACCTGCTGCTGGCACCCAATGGCAAGGAATTCTGGGCCACCAGCAATGGCGAAGGCCGGATCTATGTGTTCGATGAAGCCACGCATGAACAAAGTCATGTCATCGACATGCCCGGCTTTGGCGATCCCCACGGGCTGGTCTGGGTGCACTATGACGACCGGGGACAATCCCGGGTGGTGCGCGACCAGGGTGGTTTCCATAATGGCATCGACCCACGGCTGGGCAATGCCCTGGATTACTGACAGCTTATGAACCCTGAACTCTCTCTGCCGCGCTCGCCCACTGCGGGCCGGTCAGTCTTCGCTCAGGTTCCTCTGCTCATCAAGGCCGCCCTGGCGGCCTTGATTGCCTTGGGCCTGGCGTCCACCTGGCTGATCTTTCCCTACTATGTCGAAGGCGATGGCCTGCTGAATGGGGCCGGTGAATCCAGCCGGCAGATGAAGGGGGGCGAGGTTTCCCGGTATTTTTCCCGCACCCTGCTCAAGCACCCGGACCTGGAAATTACCGCCACCTTTGCCACTGAAGAGTTCTTTCAGTATGTGGATGACGCCAGCACCATCCGCAATCTCAGGCCCGACCGCAACTTCGTGTTCTATGTCAATGAAACCGTCCATGCCGGCCGTCTGCCCCAGGAACTGCCGAAAGTCATTCTGAATATGGGCGATCTGGAGCTGACACCGGTGGTCAGCAGTGGTCCGGTCAGTGCCGACCATCATCGGGTCACCCTTTACAGTTTCCCGAAACAGCTGGAAACCGGTCAGAATATTGCGCTGATCGACTATCCCAATATCCGTCTGAGCGTCAGCAACCTTTATCTCGACAGCCCGCAGGCGCTGACCTTCCTGGGGATGTGGGAGGCGCCGTATGTGCTGCCAGAAGCCTTGCGCGACAGCTCCCGCATCTCGATGCTCGCCATGATGGCGCTGGGAGCCGGGCTGCTGTCCTCGGTCCTGACGCCCTGTCTGCTGCAGATGATGGTGGTGTTCGGCTCGATCACGGCCGGATTCGCCACCGTACCCGGCGCACAGGACGGTGACGCCGATTACACACCGGTCGTCAGGCGCAAACTGATGTTCACCGCCTCGGCCTTCGTCATTGGTTTCATCGTCATGTATGTGCTGGCCGGGGCGCTCATCGGCAGTCTTGGCTTCCGTGCCCAGCTGTTGTTTGCCGAATACCGGGAAAGCCTGTCTTTCGTCGCTGGCACTGTGGTGTTGCTGATGGCATTCTGGGTCTTGCTGCGCAGCAACAAGGCCCTTGTCTGCCGCATCCCGGCCGGGCGTCTGCAGCAGGTCACCAACTCCCGTGACACCATCGCCAGCTCCATCATGGCCATTGGCACAGCGCTCGGGTGTACCGTGTGCTTCGGCGGCGCCATCGTCGGCACGCTGATCATCTATGTCGGCGTCATTGGCAGCGCGTTGATCGGTGCCGGCATCATGCTGGTGTTTGCGCTGGGCTTTGCCCTTCCCCTGCTGGTGGCGGCTTATTCCCTGAGTCTTTCACAAAGTTTTCTGAAGATGATCACCACCTACAGCAAAACCATCAATTATCTGAGCGCCGCCCTGATCGCCACCTTCGGGGTGATTTTGATGACGGACAATTTTCATGTGGTCAGCGATATGATTTATCCCTATCTGGGCCTGAACCAATGAACTGGACACGCCGCCAAGCCCTGGTCAGCCTGACCCTGCCGGGCCTGCTGCTGATGACGCATGCTTATGCCGCCTCCGGGGTGGACATCAGCAACACCAAGCGCCTGCTGTTCATTGCCGACCGGATCGAAAACTATATTACCGTGGTCGATCCGGCCCAGGCTCGGGTCATCTTTCGCATCGAAACCGAATTTCCGGTTCACGATCTGATCATCACGCCTTATGCCCCGCTGCTGATCTATGCCAACCGGGATCAGAAAAAACTGTTTACCTATAACCTGGCGAACAAGACCTGGCTGAAGCCAACCAGCCTGCCGCTGACACCGCGCCATCTGGTGCTTGGTACCGCCGGTATCAAAATCGGCATCACCGACGGCCTTGGCGGCGGCTTCGCCCTGGTCTCCGCCTATTCACAAAAAGTCGAATTTCATCTGCCCGAGGTCCCGGCAACGGCGGATGTGTTGTTCGATCCCAATGAAATAGATATCTACTATACGGCCAACGACAGCGGAGCCCTGGGACTGATCGACATCAACCTGGAGCGCAGTTCCGAGATTCCCCTGACCGATGGCAGTGCTGCGCATCTGTCCTCGCCCAGCAGAAGTCTGGATGGCCGCTACATCTATGTATCGAATCTCACGACTGGTGAGGTTTACAATATGAACGCCTATTCCCGGGTGATCTACAAGACCTTCACGACCGGCGAGACCCCGGCCCGGCCCTACACGACACCGGAAGGCTTGTTTCTGTATGTCATGGACCAGCACAGCGGACGCGTGGTGGCCTATGACCAGAACCGTTTTGCACCCTACACCGACGAAACCTTCAGTGCCGGCATCGACCTGGTGACCGTCGGCCGTCAGGACCGCATGAACCTGTTCATGAGTACCTCCACCCGCAATTTTCATCTCTACGACAATGCCCGCAAGCAACTCAGGCAGGAAGGCCAGTTCCGGGGCACGCCCTTGGATGCCAAGGGCTCGGTGGATGGCAAAATGGCCTATGTGACATTTGTGGATGCGCCGGACCTGGCCCTGGTCAACCTGGAATCGGGTGACATTCGCTACCTGCCCGTGACCGGCAATGGCGCCGGAGCCTTCGGTCTCGGTCTCAGCAACAATGTCTGTCACTGAAAAAAAGACGTTCCCTCTTTGTGTGCTGCACCTTCAGTGCGCGACCTGGATAGTGGGGAGGCATCTCCGTTACCCTGGCCTTTGGAGAAAAGGGAAACGTCTCCGTTAATGAATCAGCGCCAGGATTTCTTCCACCCTGGCATCCAGCGGGAAGGTTTCCAGCAGTTTGCCGGCGGGATCGATCAGAAAAATATTGGCCGTGTGCTGAACGGTATAGGCGTTCTGGGTCTTGGTCACCACATAACTGATATGGAAGTTGTCGGCCGCACTGTTGATCATCGCGTAAGTTCCACCCAGGCCCTGCATTTTGCCATTGAAGGCCTGGGCATAGGTGTTGGTCACAACCGGTGTATCACGCTCGGTGTCGATGCTGACAAAGACCCCCGCTGCCGGCTGCTTCAAGGTGCGCAGCACGGCGCCCATGGTCGCGCCCATCAGCGGACAGATATGTTCGCAATGGGTGAAGCCAAAGGTCAGCAGCAGATATTGACCGCGAAACTGTTCATCCCGCACCAGCTCACCCGCGGCATTCAATAATTCGAAATCCACCTTGGCCTTGCCGTCATGACCGAAAAACTCGTTTTCCGGCGTGGCATGGTGCATGCCCATATGCTCGGAATGATCCATCTGTGCTTCGGCCGCCAGCACATTCCGGGGCATGAACACGAAGGCGAACATGCAGGCTACGGCGTATACGAGCAAACATGGTCCTTTTACTGATGTCGTCATCACCATGATATTTTCAGCTTTCATAAGATATCCTCCAAGGGTTCCCTGGGGCTTGCAACCGAGGGACCTGTGCGCACATGATAACTCGCCGGGATCAGCGTGGCGAAATTTTCTGTTTACTGCGGATGCCGAAACAGTCAAAGACCGGAGCCTGCCTGGAACCTTCCTTACCAGTAAGCCCCAAAGCCCCAGGCTACTGGTTGAATTACAGTCGCGGGTCGTTTATTCTCAGGGGCTTTCAAAGCGGCCTGTTCTTGTCTTCCATTCCCCCGCTTTGGCCGATCCAGGGAGAGTCGCCCGTCATGCATTCAACCATCCGTGCCGCACTGGGTTTTGCGCTGCTGAGCAGCAACCTGCCGACACTCGCCCAGGCACAAGCAGGGCTTGACACCCACTACCAGTTTATCGACACCTATTGCAGTGAGTGCCATAACGCCGATGACTGGGCCGGCAGCCTGGACCTGAGCCTGTTTGACCTCGATCATGTCGTGGCCGACGCCGAAACCTGGGAAAAGGTCATGCGCAAGTTCCGTGGCAACATGATGCCGCCCCAGGGCAATCCCAGCCCCTCGCCTGAAGCCCGCAAAGCCTTCGTGAGCTGGCTGCAGGACAGCATCGACAGCGCCACGCTGGCCAATCCCAACCCCGGCAGCAGTTCCCTGCACCGCCTCAACCGCACCGAATACGGCAATGCCATCCGTGATCTGCTGCATGTGGACGTGGACATCGGCGAATTCCTGCCCGCCGACGATGAAGGCTATGGCTTTGACAACATCGCCGATGTGCTCAGAACCTCTCCCTCCCTGCTGGAGCAGTATCTGCAGGCTTCCCGCAAGATTGCCGAGCTGGCCATTGGCGACCCCGGCATCGCCCCCATCAGCAAGGTCTACCGCGTGGCCCCGGACCTGCCTCAGGCCCAGCACATTCCCGGCCTGCCCCTGGGCACCCGGGGCGGCATTCTGATCGAGCACAATTTTCCGCTGGACGCCGATTATGACATCAACGCCTTTCTGACCCGCAATATCGTTGGTTACATGACCGGGCTGGAATGGCCCAACCAGTTTGAAATATCCATCGATGGCCAGCAGGTCTTCCTCGCACAGGTGGGGGGCGAAGAGGACAATCTCCGCTCCGACCGCAATTTTGCCGAAGCCGCCAATGCCATCGATGAGCGTTTGAAACTGCGGGTGCCGGTTACTGCCGGCAGGCATCAGGTGGCGGTGACCTTCATCCAGAAGAATGCCGCCGAATCCCATGAACCGCTGGAACTGCATACCCGCGATCTGGATCTGCAGAACATGAACGGCCTCCCCACCCTGGACTATGTGGACATCATCGGCCCCTTCAATGCCACCGGCCCCGGCGACACCGCCAGCCGCCGGCAGATTTTTCAATGCTACCCCGAAGGTCGGAATACCCAGAATACCTGTGCCCACGACATCCTTGCCCGGCTCGCCAGACAGGCTTTCCGGCGACCGCTGACGGATGCCGACATGGCACTGTTGATGGGGTTCTACCGGGAAGGACACGAACTCGGTGGTTTTGAACGGGGCATCCAGACCGCGCTGCGGGTCATCCTCACGTCCCCTCAGTTTCTGTTTCGCAGTGAACCCGATCCGGAAGGCGTGGCGCCGGGCGAAATCTATGCCCTGGACGATCTGGCGCTGGCCTCGCGCCTGTCCTTCTTCCTGTGGAGCAGTCTTCCCGATGATGAACTGATCAGCCTGGCCGCCGCCGGACGCCTGAGCGTCCAGGAAGAATTTGACCGGCAGGTGGAGCGCATGCTGGCCGACCCCCGGTCACAATCGCTGGTGAGCAACTTTGCCGCCCAGTGGCTGTTGCTGCGCAATCTGCAAAGCGTGAACCCCGACATCCGCAACTTTCCCAATTTCGATGCCAAACTGAAGGCCGCCTTCCGCACCGAAACGGAAATGTTCGTCTCCAGCATCATCCAGGAAGACCGCTCCGTGCTGGACCTGCTGACGGCTGATTACACCTTCGTCAACGACCGTCTGGCCGCCCACTATGGCATTCCCAATATCTATGGCAGCCATTTCCGCCGGGTGCCACAGAACAATCCCAACCGCCGGGGGCTGCTGGGCCAGGGCAGTGTGCTCACCGTGACCTCCTACCCCAACCGCACCTCACCCGTGCTGCGCGGCAAATGGGTCATGGAAAACATTCTCGGCGCGCCACCGCCATCGCCACCACCGAATGTGCCCGCGCTTGGTGAAAATACCCAGGGCGCAGCGGCGCTGTCGGTGCGGGAGCGCCTGGTGCTGCACCAGAAAAACCCATCCTGCGCCGGTTGTCACAGCGTGCTCGATCCGCTCGGTTTCGCGCTGGAAAACTTCGATGCTGTCGGCCGTTATCGCAACAAGGATGAAGGCGGCCAGATTGACAGCAGTGGCAACCTGGCCGATGGCACCCCGGTCAACGGCGCCATCAGTCTGCAGCAGGCCCTGCTGGCCAAGCCGGACGTTTTCGTCAACACCTTCACCGAAAAAATTCTGACCTATGCGCTGGGCCGCGGGCTGGAATACTACGACATGCCGGTAGTCCGCCAGATCGGCCGCACCGCCGCCAGGGACGATTACCGCTTCTCGGCCCTGATCAAGGCCATCGTCAACAGCGCCCCCTTTCGTTTGAAACGGGCCGATGGTGCCGGGTCAGAGACCTTGGCTTTTACGGAAGGCTCTCTATAATGGCTGCATCCGGAGGGGATATATCATGTTCATCACCAGGAAACATATAAACCGCCGCCAGCTGCTGAAAGGCAGCGGTATCACACTGGCCCTGCCCTTGCTCGACGCCATGTTTCCGGCCCTGGCGACAGCGGCGCAGACAGCCGCCAACATCCGGCCCCGGCTGGGTTTCATTTATATTCCTCATGGCGCCATCATGAGCCAATATACACCGGACAGTGTGGGTCGTGATTTCGCCTTCAAACCCATTCTCAAACCGCTGGAAGCCTACCGTGAACGCCTCAGCATCGTCAGTGGACTGGCCCACCAGGCTGCCGATACCACGGCCGTGCATTCCCTGAGCCCCTGCACCTGGCTCAGCGGCATCCGCCCCAAGGCCACGCTCGGTTCGGACGCCTTTGCCGGCGTGACGGCCGACCAGTATGCTGCCCAGGCCATTGGTCAGGATACCCTGCTGCCGTCACTGGAACTGGCCACCGAGGATCACAGCGGCCTGCTCGGCGCCTGTGACCGCGATTATGGCTGCATCTACATGAACACGCTGTCCTGGCGCTCTCCGACCCAGCCCAATCCGATGGAGATCAACCCGCGCAAGGTGTTTGAACGCATGTTCGGACAGGGTGGCAGCATTAACGAGCGGCTGGCGAGACAGGCCGAGGACCGCAGCATCCTGGATGCCGTGGTGCAGCAGACCCAGGGTTTCAGCGCGCAACTGGGCCAGGATGATCAGCGCAAACTGCATGATTTCCTGGAAAATATCCGTGAAATCGAGCGCCGTCTGGACATTGCCGAAACCCAGATCGCCAGCAATCCGGACCTGGTGATCCCCCAGGCTCCTGCCGGCATCCCCTTCATCTATGAAGACCACCTGCGCCTCATGTTCGATCTGCTGGCCCTGTCCTGGCAGGCCAATATCACCCGGGTTTCAACCTTCATGATGGCGCGGGAACTCAGTAACCGCACCTATCCCCAGGTCGGCGTCCCGGATGGTCACCACGCCGTTTCCCACCATCAGAACCGGCCGGAGAAAATGGAAAAGAACGTGAAGATCCAGACCTACCACGTCAGTCTCTTCAAGGAATTCCTGGACAAGCTGGATGCCATTCCCGAGGGTGAGGGCAGCCTGCTGGACAATGCCATCGTGCTGTATGGCAGCAACATGAGCAACAGCAATGCCCACGATCACTATCCCTTGCCCAATGTGGTCGTCGGCGGTGGCGCCGGCAGCCTGAAGGGCGGCCAGCATCTGAAATATCCCGACCGGACGCCGATGAGCAATCTGGTGCTCACCCTGCTCAACAGGGCCGGCGTGGCCATGGACAGCCTGGGTGACAGCACCGGCACCTTCGCGGAAGTCTAGAAAGCATATGCGAGCGATCTTTCCTTTTGCCATCTGCCTGTTCACGGCACTGTTGCTGCCCGGCACCGCTGCCGTGGCGCAGCTTGCCCCCGTTTCCGGCAAGAACTCCGACGCACTCCTGCACGCTGTCAGAACCGGTGCCGGAGACAGTGTTCCACCTCTTCTGGATGGCGCCGACAGCAATCTGGCCGAAGCCGATGGCACCACACTGCTGCACTATGCCGTTCGCAACGACGATCAACACCTGGTCGAAACGCTGCTGCATGCCGGGGCCGATATCCACGCCAGAAATCGCTACGGTGTCACCGCCATCTATCTGGCCGCCCAGAATGGCAACGCCAGCATGATGGCCACACTGCTGCAAGCTGGCGCCAATCCCAATGAATTTTACCGCGAAGGGGAGCGGGTGCTGATGACCGCCGCACGTACCGGCAACTATGATACGGTCAAGCTGCTGCTGGACCGGGGTGCCGACGTCAATGCCCGTGAAAACTGGCATGGCCAGACCGCCCTGATGTGGGCCGTGGCCCAGCATCACGCCAGTCTTGTACCCTTGTTGGTTGGCTACGGCGCCGATGTCAATGCGCTATCCAATGTCGAGGAATGGGAGCGCCAGGTCACCGACGAGCCGCGTGAAAAGTGGCTGCCTCCCGGCGGCATGAGTCCTTTGCTGTTCGCCGCCCGAGAAGGTTGTCTTACCTGCATTTCACCGCTGCTGCAGGCCGGCGCCGATATCGATGCCGCTACACCCAAGGGGCTCACCTCCCTGCTCATCAGCATCATCAACGGTCATTACGACGTGGCCTGGGAACTGCTGCAGGCCGGCGCCGATGTCAATCTCAGCGATGATACCAACCGCAGTCCTCTGTATGCTGCGGTGGACTTCAACACCATGCCCGAATCCAACCGTCCGTCCCCATCCGTGATCGACAACGAGCATTCCAGCCTGGAACTGATCGAGGCCCTGCTCGAACACGGCGCCGACGTCAATGTCCAACTGAGCAAGCAGGCTCCCTACCGCCTCAAACTCGACCGCGGCAACGACACCATGCTGGTGGCCGGCACCACCCCCTTCCTGCGTGCCGCCAAGGATGCCGATATTCCCGCCATGACACTGCTGCTGCGCTATGGCGCCGATGCCACTCTTGGCACTCTTCAGGGCATCAATCCCTTGATGACCGCCGCCAATCTCGGCACCAAGGAAGCCGATACCACCGGTCGCTATAAAACACAGGAACAGATCATAAAAGCCTTGCAAATCTGTCTCGACCAGGGCCTGGACATCGATGCCCAGGCCAATGACGGGCGCACAGCCGTCTTCGGTGCCGCCATGTTCGGTTTTGACCGCGTCGTGCAGTTTCTCCACGATCAGGGTGCCAAACTGGACTATCAGGACCAGCGTGGACTGGCACCACTCGATGCCGCCATGGGCAAGGCCGGAGGCTATGGTTTCGTTGGCACCGATGGCGTCTATCACGAAGCAACCGTGGCTTTGATTCAGGACCTGCTGATGCGCTGACCTGAGCAAGTGCACCATCGGCAATACCAGACCGGGGAAAATCAAACAAACCGCTTGACTGACCGAGGGCAATACCATGTGTGACCAGGATACACTTCAAGACAACAATGAATACCTGCGCAAGACCGGAGGGTTGAGCCGCCGCCAATTCAGCAAACTGACAGCCGGCGCCGGCCTGGCCATGCTCCTGCCGCGCGCCGCCAATGCACAGGACGTGACGGAATCAGAGGTTCAGGTGAGCACCCCCGACGGGGTGGCCGATGCCTATTTCGTGCACCCGGCCAGCGGCCGGCACCCCGGCGTCATCATCTGGCCGGACATTCTGGGCCTGCGCCCGGCCTTCCGGCTGATGGGCAGGCGTCTCGCGGAATCCGGTTATTCGGTGCTGGTGGTCAATCCCTTCTACCGGGACGCCAAAGCACCGGTGGTGCCGGAAGGTGCCAGCTTCCAGGACGAAGCGACCCGCAATATCGTCATGCCACTGGCCGGAACACTGAACGCCCAGACCCATACGAGCGATGCCCGGGCCTTCGTCAGTTTCCTGGACCAGCAGAGCGCCGTCGATACCAGCCGCAAGATCGGCACCATGGGTTATTGCATGAGCGGACCAATCATCCTGCGCACCGCCGCTGCCGTGCCTGCACGGGTGGGTGCCGCCGCCTCCTTCCATGGTGGTGGTCTGACCAGTGACGGCGCCGACAGCCCGCACTTGCTGATTCCCACGATGCAGGCACAGTTCCTGATTGCCATTGCCGCCAACGACGACGAACGTGATCCGGAATCCAAAAACATTCTGCGCGAGAGCTTCGCCAAGGCCAACCTGAAAGCCGAGATCGAGGTTTACGACGGCACTCTGCACGGCTGGTGTCCGCCGGATTCCGCCGTTTACAATGAGGCCCAGGCAGAACGGGCCTGGAGCCGCCTGCTGGCGCTGTTTGATACCGCGCTGGCCTGACCTCCACCGGCCGGTACAAGCCGACCGGTGGCACTATCCCAGGAGCCAATCAGGAGAAAGCGATAATGATAATAAAGTCTCCACAGCCCTTCATCAGGGGTCTTCAGTTGGGCCTGCTGTTGGCCAGCCTGTGCGGTATGCACAATCTGAATGCCCAGCAGTCGGTCCCGTTTCAGGGCGGCGTCCCGCTGGCACCGACAGGGCTGGCCGATCAGCCACTGGGAGATGGTCCCTTTCTGTATAGCACTGCGGAAGGCATGGATATCCGGGTGGTGGTGCTGACCAAGGCCATCGAATATCCCACCAGTCTGGCCTTCCTGCCGGATGACAAGATTCTGGTCACTACCCGCCCGGGTCTGATCCGACTGCTCGACAAGGGCATCTTGCAGCCCCAGGCCATCGATGGCGGACCAGACACCCGATTCAGTGGTAAATCCGGCGATCCAGGAGCCGTGCATGGTTATATCGATATTGCCCTGCACCCGGACTTCCAGCAGAACCGTTTTGTTTATCTGAGCTATACCAAAGTCCTGGATGCGGATACCCGGGTGCTGGCTGTGGGCAGGGCCACCTGGACCGGAACTGCTCTGGCTGACTTTAACGACATCTGGGTGGCCGATGCCGACGTCAACAGCTCCGGCCGGATCATCTTCGACGCCAATGACAAACTGTATATCACCACCAGCGGCCGCGGCGACCCCCAGTCTCTGAACACGCTGGCTGGCAAGGTCCTGCGTCTGAACGACGATGGCAGCATTCCCGCGGACAATCCCTTTGTCGGCCGGGCGGATGCCCGACATGAAATCTATACCTATGGCCATCGCAGCGCGCTGGGCCTGGCGGTGCATCCCCGCACCGGGCAGGTCTGGCAGAACGAAAACGGTCCCAATGGCGGTGATGAAATCAATATTCTCAAACCCGGATTGAATTATGGCTGGCCTTTGGTCAGCCTCGGCCGGACCTACCAGGGACCCTGGCAAGCCGGACGTCCCACCCATGAAAATTTTGAAGCCCCCATCATCTACTGGATGCCCGCCATTGCCCTGTCCGGCATGACATTGTATACCGGCACGGCCCTGCCCAAATGGACAGGGGATGTTTTCGTGGGAGGTCTGCGCACCGGCGAGATTCCGGGCACCGGCCACATCGAGCGCATCCTGCTCAACGAAAATCTGGAAGAGCTGCGCCGCGAAGCCCTGCTGGTGGATCTGCGCCAGCGCATCCGTGATATCCGTCAGGGTCCGGACGGTCTGATTTATCTGGTCACCGACGAAAAAGCGGGGGCCGTTCTACGAATAGAGCCGGCAAAATGATGAGACTCTTGTTGGGCTTCCTGCTCTTGAACCTGACGCTGCCCGCGCTGGCGCATCATTCTTTCGCCGTACACTTCGACGCGGACAGAATGATCGAGATACAGGGCGTCGTGACCCGCTTTCACTTTGCCAACCCTCATGGTGTGATTTTCCTGACCGTGACAGGGGAAAATGGCAGCGAAACCCTGTGGCGTGGCGAGACCAATTCCCCCAACCTGCTGAAGCGGCGTGGCTGGACAGCCGACTCCATCAAGCCGGGTCAGGCCATCACAATCTCCGGCTGGCCGGCCCGCGAGGGAGAACCCATGTTGAGAGTGGCAGCCGTGACCTTTGCCGACGGCAGCAAACTGGCCGGCCAGGGTTCCAGCGGCATGCCTGAAGCCGACACCGATTGATCAAAGGGGTCAGAGTAAGTTGATTCTAATCAAAGGGGTCAGAGTAAATTGATTCTTAATAATAAAAATCAAAGGGGTCAGAGTAAATTGATTCTTAATAATAAAAGTTTATTCCAGGCAGAGAATCAACTTACTCTGACCCCTTTGATTTTTATCGTGTTGCTGGCGTTTCCGGCAGCAAGTCTCCGGGCCGCCGAGTTGCCTGATTTTTCCGGCTTCTGGAATTTCACCAATCAGAGTTCGGCGGAAAATCCCGTGGCACAAAGACTGCTCGCTGCCCTGCCCGCCAACACCGCCATTCTGGCCGATGCCGGTGCGACGGAATTTCCACGCGGCGAATTCGGCGGGCTGCTGCCCAAGGCGGCGGTACTGGCCAGGGCGCAGGCCTGGACGCCGGCGGAAGAACTGAAGGTGGAGAACATCTGCAAGATGCCCTCCATCGTCTATGCCATGCAGGGCCCCTTCCCAATGGAAATCCATCAGGGCCGGGATATCATCGTCATCAAGCTGGAATATTTCGACATGCTGCGCGTGATCTTCATGGATGGCCGTGGACACCCTGCCGCCGACGCCCCCCACAGCAAGCTGGGTCACTCGATCGGGCATTGGGAAGATGGCGACCTGGTCGTGGAAACCAGCCACCTGGCCAGTGCCACCATCACCAACAACGGTCTCGATCACAGCGCTGATCTGATCTTCAGCGAGCGTTTTCACCTGGATGGCGAAACCCTGTGGGCCACCCAGTTTTTCACCGACCCGACGAATCTCGACAATGCCGGCGCCCGCCTGATGGCCTGGCGCCGCTTCCCCGGTGAATTCATCTACCCCTACGAATGTGATCCCTTCGTTTATCAGGAATGACCGGACCCGGATTTGATCAAGGAAGGCAGGTCGGTCAGTCTCTGCACCCTGAACACGAACAGCTTCTGATGATCCCCATTGGGATACCGGATCTCATAGCCGATGACGCCGCCGGCCAGGTCACCGGTTTTCTGAAGGATCAAGGCCTTGCCTGGCAGTGCGCCGTTTTTGAAGACCTTGTAATCCACCATGCCCTGCAGCAGTACACCCTGGACCATCACCGAGATGACGCCCGCCGTGTCGATGCGCACGTCACTGACACCGGGGAAGTCTTTGATGGCCGCTTTCAACAGCAACCAGTCGGCCGGTACCGGCACGATATCCTGCTCCAGCAAGCGCCCGTCTGCATCCGCAAAGATCACCGAAAGACCGCCGATGCCCGTAATCGGCAGTTCTGGCCGCAAAAATTTCACCAGTCCCGGCTGCGTATCCCGGAAGGCCGGCAGCGCCACCGCTTCGGGCCTGGCGGAAAAATAGAAGCCCGGCGTTTGCGCACTGACCGTCGGCACCCCGTTCCTTGCGTCCAGCAGACTGGCCGTCTGCCCGCTGTTCTGCCGGGGCTGCGCCCTCATGTCGGTGCGCTCGTTGAATTCCAGCTGCCATCCCAGGGCTTCCAGCACGTCGTCCAGAACGGATTTTTCGACCAGCACCGGGCGACTCAAGATCTGCCGCCGGTTGGCGGTAATAAAGACAATGTCACCGTCTTCATTGATAAAGGTACCAGGCTCGTCGTCTGTCGCCACTTGCCCGACCCCCACTGGCAGCAGGGAGCCGCGCACGCCATTGCCCAGCGCGAAAAGCACTTCACCGCTGGCGCTGTCCTGCTCGATCGTATTGCCCGCCGGTTCGAAGCCCTCCAGCATCTGAATGGCCCGCATGATGGTGAGCGGCGCACCGCCATCAGGCCCTGGAGCCAGGCTGACATCGTCGGCCAGATCGACCACCGTGCGCTGATCGCCCACGGCCCACTGCAATGTCGGCAGCGCATTGGTGAAATCCAGGCCCGGAGGAATCGTGGCATCTGCGGTAAACTTCACATTGGGTCCCAGCTGAACACCACTGGCAATCGAGGTGCCGGCGCCGATCACGACGTTCTCCAGACGTGCGCCGGAGACAATGGCGCCATTGTTGATCCGGGCCGGCGATTTTGGATTGCCGGTAATGGTGCCGCCGAGCGACCCGCCCGTGATGCGGGTGCCCGATTCCAGCAGGACGTTGGTAATGGTCCCACTGTTCTGAATCCGGCCGCTGAGCTGACCACCGTTTACCACTCCACCACCAGGGATTATTACGGTCGGGGGCGGGGATGAGGGTGATTCTGACACCGGATCGACACTGACCCGGGCCTGCACCGGGCTGGCGCTTTCGGCGCCGCTATTGTCCAGCGCCACCACGGTGAAGGCATTGACAGCCTCTCCGAGTGTGCCGGATGCGGGGGTCCAGACGGCGCTCTTGCTCGCGTTGATCAGCTTGTTCGAGGTCGCATTGAAGGCAGTGCCGCCAATCCTGAGCGTTCCGTTGCCGGAGACGGTTTTGACCACGAAACCGACAACTGTACCATCACTGTCTGCGGCGTTGCTGCGGGTACGCAGCCCGTCAAACGTGATGGAAAATGAACTGTCTTCGATCACCGTTCCCAGCACGCTCAGGGTAGTGAGGGTTGGCGGAAGGGTCGCCGCCGTCAGCGTGATCGTAGTGGACGTGGCTGCGGTCAGGCCACTGGCGCTGAACTGAAGCGTTCTATCACCGATCGTGCCGGTGATGCTCAGGTTGGTGAAAGTCGCCACCCCCGAGCCATTGGTCGTCGCCGTCAGTGTACCGCCCAAGGTGCCGCCGCCTGTAGCGATGGCTGCCGTCACCACGACACTCGCCTGGGAGACATTATTGCCGCCGGAGTCGCGCAACTGGACGACCGGCTGCTGCACAAAGGCCGTAGCGCTCGACGCATTGCCCGAGGGCTGCGTCGTCAACACCAGTTGCGTCGCCGCACCGACCGCCAGCGTAACGGTGCCGGACGTGACTGCGGTCAGACCACTGGCGCTGAACTGAAGCGTGCGGTCACCCGTCGTGCCGCTGATGCTCAGATCCGTAAAGGTTGCGACACCCGAGCCATTGGTCGTCACCGTCAATGTGCCCCCGAGCGTACCGCCGCCGGCCGCGATCGCTGCCGTCACCACCACGCCCGCCTGGCTGATGGCATTGTTCGACGCATCCCGCAACTGGACGACCGGCTGCTGCGCGAAGGCCACGCCGTTGGCTGTGCTGGCCGAGGGCTGTGTCATCAACGCCAACTGCGTCGCCGCTGTCACCGTCACCGTGCCGGAACTCACTGCCGTCAGGCCACTGGCGCTGAAATCCAGCGTGCGACCACCGGCCGTACCACTGATGCTCAGATCCGTAAAGGTCGCCACGCCCGAGGCATTGGTCGTTGCCGTCAATGTGCCGCCGAGCGTTCCGCCGCCGGTGGCGA